>SCTD01000156.1 GCA_004299215.1 Frankiales bacterium
CGAAGGACTTGTCCGTCGCCGCCTGGTCGACGACCGGCACGAAGGACACGCCGCTCGACACCCGCACCTCGGCGGTCATGTCCATGATCTTGTTGCCCGGCTTGTCGCCGAACGACTTGATCTCGCGATCGCTGATCGTCCAGGTGATCGTCTTGCCGTCGATCTTCGCCGGGGTCTTCAGCGGGAAGGTGTTGTCGGCTTCACCGGCGCCGTGCCGGATCTCCGTCGAGCCGCCGTCGGCTGCACCGTTGTTGAGGTAGATCTGGAAGATGCCGTCGTTCTTGGTCGTGGTGCCGAGCAGGCGGTAGATGACCGACGCCGACGGGTCGACCGCGTCCGCGAACTCCATCGTCATGGTGAAGCCGGTGCACTTCTTGCCCGCGTAGGTGTTGACCAGCGTCGTCTTGACGATGTCCGTCGGGGCGTACTGGACCGGCGTCGCGTGCCCCGGGCTCCCCTCCAGGCCGGTCCCCTGGTCGTTCAGCGCGTTGGCGTCACCGGCGAGGTCCTCGATGACGAGCGCCTTCGGAGCGGCGCCTGCCCCGAGGGCCAGGACGGCGGTGCTGACGGCCGCGAGGCCGAGGGCGGGACGGAGCAGACGAGCGCGCACGGGAACCTCCGAGGAAGGGCTGGGTGCCCGGGAGGTTCGACGTACGCCCTGCGACTCCTGCTCGACACCCGCCATGATCGACGCGGGCGGCCAGCGGGGTCTAGGCGATGGAGACGCGGCTGTGGTCGCCGAGCATCAGCCGGTGCGCGCGCGGCAGCGCGCTGGACGGCGCCACCTCGACCTGCTTGCCGATCAGGCTGTCCTCGATCCGGCCGACGCCGCGGATCGTGGACTCCTCGAGCACGATCGAGTGCTCGATCTCGGTGTCCTCGAGCGTGCAGCCGAAGTAGATCGAGGTGAACGGCCCGACGTAGGTGTCGCGGATGACCGTGTCGCGGCCGATGATGGCCGGCCCGCGGACGGTGGAGCGCTCGATGACCGCGCCCTCCTCGACGATCACCCGGCCGGTGAGCACGCTGTCGGCGTCGACCGTGCCGTGGACGGCGGGCTCGACCCCCTCGAGCACCTTGCGGTTGCACTCGAGCATGTCCTCGAGCCGGCCGGTGTCCTTCCAGTAGCCCGTGACCAGGTGCGGCCGGACGTCGCGGCCCTCGTCGATGAGCCACTGCAGGGCGTCGGTGATCTCCAGCTCGCCGCGGGCGGACGGCTTGATCGCGCGGACCGCCTCGTGGATGACCGGCCGGAACATGTAGACGCCGACCAGCGCCAGGTCGCTCTTGGGCTCCTTGGGCTTCTCCACCAGCGTGGTCACGCCGCCGTGCGGGCCGAGCTCGGCCACGCCGAACTGCGACGGGTTGTCGACCTTCGTGAGCAGGATCTGCGCGTCGTAGCTGCCGGAGCGGAACTCCTCGACCAGCTCGGTGATGCCGCCGATGATGAAGTTGTCGCCCAGGTACATCACGAAGTCGTCGTCGCCGAGGAAGTCCTGCGCGATGAGGACGCAGTGCGCGAGGCCCAGCGGGGCGGTCTGCCGGATGTAGGTGACCGTGATCCCGAGGTCGCTGCCGTCACCGACGGCTGCCTCGATCTCGGCGTGGGTGTCGCCGACGATGATGCCGACCTCGGTGACCCCGGCGTCGCGGATCGCCTCGAGGCCGTAGAACAGGACCGGCTTGTTGGCGACGGGCACCAGCTGCTTGGCGCTCGTGTGGGTGATCGGGCGCAGGCGGGTGCCGGCGCCCCCGGACAGGACGAGGGCCTTCATGACCCCGCAGGCTAGCCGTGTCGCCGCGCCGCAGAACCCCCTGTCGATCTCCGGGTCGGTAGCCTGAGGGGTCCGCGGTGAGGAACCTCGCCGCGGTCCGGCACGTCCTCGGGGGGACGACCGCAGCGCGGCGGACACGGAGAGGCACCGATGGCGGACTCGCGGGACTGGAAGGCGGGCGGCGACGAGCCGGTCGCCGAGCGTCCTGCCCTGCCGCCGCACCTGGACCCGCGCCGCCCGCGCGGGGGTGTGCCGCCCCGCCCGCCGCGGACGGTGCCACCCCGTCCGGCCGGGACCCCCACCCGGGGGCGGATCGCGTCGGCCCGCCCGGCCCCGGCCCCGGCCGCGCGTCGCGTGCTGCCGGCGACCCCGCCTCCGCCGCGCCGGCGGGCCGCACGGCTCCTCTCCTGGGTCGCGATCGTCACGTCGGTGGCCATCCTGGCCAGCGCCGGAGCCGGGTGGGCGCTGCTCGAGTTCTACGACGGCAAGCTCGACCGCATCCCGGGGCTGAACCTCGGCGACCGGCCCGCCGATCTGCCGCGCGATGCGAAGAACATCCTCATCGTCGGCTCCGACAGCCGGGGGGACCTCGAGGCGGGCGAGGGCCCGCAGGGCACCGGCGACGACTTCGTGACCGGGCAGCGCGCCGACACCGTGATCCTGGCCCACCTCTACGGCGACTCCGACCAGGCCCAGCTCGTCAGCTTCCCGCGGGACACCTGGGTGACCATCCCGGCCCACGTGAACCCCGAGACCGGTGAGCAGGTGGAAGCCGACGACGCCAAGCTGAACCGGGCCCTGCTGGACGGC
>SCTD01000157.1 GCA_004299215.1 Frankiales bacterium
GAGACGTCCGCGGTCTTCTCCGCCGCACGCGCCTTCGGGATGCGCGCCGCGTCGCTGCAGTACGCCTGGGACGAGCTGCCGGGCCGGCCGTGGACCGACGACTTCACCGCCGAGGAGCAGCGCGCGCAGGGCCGCGCGCGGGCAGCGGTCTACGAGGTCGCGCTCGACATGGTCTGACCGGTCAGGGTCGGGTCCCGAGGGCGCCCAGCAGGACGTCGGCGTACGTCCCGACCGTCCGGGCCGCGGCCAGCTCCTGCTCGGGCAGCTCGGTCCCGAGCGACTCCTCGAGCACCAGCGCCAGCTCGACCAGCGCCAGCGAGTCGGCGTGCAGGTCGTCCACGAAGGACGCCGACTCGGTCACCTGATCGGGCTCGACCTCCAGCAGCTCGACGGCCTTGTCCCGCAGGACCTCCAGCAGCTCGGCTCGCTCCATCGCCCTAGTGTCGTCGCCGTGACCCTGGAGGACGACCTGGCGCTGGCGCACGAGCTCGCGGACGCAGCCGACGCGATCACGCTGGACCGCTTCGGCGCGGTCGACCTGGCGGTCCGGTCGAAGCCCGACCTGACCCCCGTGAGCGACGCAGACCTGGCTGTGGAGCAGGCCATCCGGCGCACGCTCGCGTCCCGACGCCCGGCCGACGCGGTGCTGGGCGAGGAGGACGGCGAGACCGGCAGCAGTGCCCGCCGCTGGGTGGTGGACCCGGTCGACGGCACCAAGAACTTCGTCCGTGGCGTTCCGGTCTGGGCCTCGCTCGTCGCGCTGCAGCAGGACGGCGAGGTCGTCGCCGGCGTGGTCAGCGCACCGGCGCTGGGTCGCCGCTGGTGGGCCGCCCGCGGTCTCGGCGCCCATGCCGGCGGCTCGCTCGGCGCCGCCCGCCGGCTGCAGGTCAGCGCCGTGGGGACGCTCGCCGACGCGTCGCTGTCGTACTCCTCGCTGACCGGCTGGGAGGAGCAGGGCCGGCTGCCGGGCCTGCTCCAGCTGTCCCGCGACGTGTGGCGGACGCGCGCCTACGGCGACTTCTGGTCGCACGTGATGGTGGCCGAGGGCGCGGTGGACGTGTCCTGCGAGCCCGAGGTCTCGCTGTGGGACCTGGCCCCGCTTCAGGTGGTGGTCGAGGAGGCAGGCGGGCGCTTCACCGACCTGGCCGGACGCGCCCGACCGGACGGCGGCAGCGTCGTGTGCAGCAACGGAGTCCTGCACGACGAGGTGCTGGAGCGGCTGGCTCCCGGCTAGGCGGTCGTGGCCGAGCCCTCGCGCAGGTCGATGACCGCGGGCGGCTCCGCGGCGCGCGCCTCGGCACGGCCGGCGGCGAAGGCCCAGACGAGCTCCTCGCGCAGGGCGGCGAGATCGGCTCGCAGACCGAGGATCTCGTCGTGCGCCGAACCGAGCGCGGCCTGCGCCGCGAACGCCCGCAGGTCGGCCGCCCGAGCACGGTCGTCCGCCGCGGCGGCTCGCACGAGGGCGGCGCTCGCGGTGGCGGCCGCGGCGTCGGCCAGCCCGCGCAGTCGCGCCGTCTCGGCTCGCAGGGCCTCGAGTCGCGAGAGGCGCCGTCGGCGCGGGAGGAGCCGGGAGAGGAGCCCTGAGCGTCGTCGGTGCCGTCCTCGCGCCATGCGCTGAACGGTAGGGACCCGGGGCCGTCACGGCCGGGTGCCACGCCGCACTACCGTCGCGGCGGTGACGGACGAACTGCGCCGACGGCGCCTGCTGGGGGTGGGCCTGGCGCTGACCAGCGCCGCGTCCTTCGGCGTGATGCCGGTGCTGACCAAGGTCGCCTACGACGACGGCGCCGAGCCGATCGGGGTGCTCGCGACGCGCTTCGCGCTCGCCGCCGCCCTGCTCCTGGCGCTCGCGCGGCTGCGCCGCGAGCGTCTCCCCCGCGGGCGGCGGCTGGGAGCGCTCGTCGGCCTCGGCGCGGTCGGCTACGTGGGCATGTCGCTCTGCTACTTCTTCGCCCTGGAGCGGATCTCGGCCGGGCTGACCGCGCTCCTGCTCTACTTCTACCCCGCCCTCGTCGTCGTCCTCGGCGCCGTCCTGCTCCGCGACCGGCCACGCCCGATCGCCCTCGGCTGCGTCGGCGTCGCGACGGTCGGGACCGTCCTCACCATCGGCCCTGTCGGCAGCGGCCAGGGGCTCGGCGTGGCCCTCGGCCTGGCGTCCGCGCTCATCTACGCGACCTACATCCTGGTCTCCAGCCGGGTCTCGGGAGTGGGCCCGTTCGCCACCTCGGCGGTGGTGATGCTCGCCGGCGCCGTCGTCATGGGGGGCCTGGCCGCGGTGACCCGTCCAGCGCTGCCCACGAGCACCACCGCGTGGCTGGCGCTCGGCGGCGTCGCCGTCGTGGGTGGGGTGCTCGCCGTGACGACCTTCTTCGCGGCCCTGGCCCTGCTCGGGCCGGCGGACACGGCGGTGGTCTCGACGGTGGAGCCGGTCGTCAGCATCGGCGTGGCCGCGCTCGTCCTCGGCGAGCGGCTCGGTCCCGTGCAGGTCGCCGGTGGCGCGGTCGTGCTGCTGGCGGTCGCCGTCCTCACCCGACTGCGGCCGGCCGAGGCCGACGCCCCGGTGCCGGCCTGACGGCCCGACCTACCCTCGGAACATGCCGAGCCTGCTGCTGAGCCGCCGCGACCTGGACTTCCTGCTGCACGAGTGGCTCGACGTCGAGTCGCTGACCAAGCGCGAGCGCTACCGGGACCACTCCCGCGAGACGTTCGACGACGTCCTCGACCTCGCGGAGCAGATCGCGACCGAGCACTTCGCGCCGCACAACCGCAAGGCCGACGCCAACGAGCCGACCTTCGACGGCGAGCGGGTCCACCTGATCCCCGAGGTGAAGAAGGCGCTCGACGTCTTCGCCGAGGCCGGCCTGGTCGCCGGCACCCTGGACGAGGAGCTCGGCGGGCTGCAGCTCCCGGTCGTGGTGGGCAACGCGGTGTTCGCGTGGTTCCAGGCGGCCAACGTCGGCACGAGCAGCTACCCGTTCCTCACCATCGCCAACGCCAACCTGCTGCTGGCGCACGGCTCCGAGCAGCAGCGGCAGACGTACGTCCGGCCGATGGTCGAGGGCCGCTACTCCGGCACGATGTGCCTGAGCGAGCCGCAGGCGGGCTCGAGCCTGTCCGACGTCACGACCCGCGCGGTGCCGCAGGACGACGGCACCTACCGCGTCTTCGGCAACAAGATGTGGATCTCGGCCGGGGAGCACGACCTGACCGAGAACATCATCCACCTGGTCCTGGCGAAGATCCCCGGCGGACCGCCTGGGGTGAAGGGGATCTCGCTGTTCATCGTGCCGAAGGTGCTGGTCGGGACCGGCGAGCGCAACGACGTGGTGCTGGCCGGCCTGAACCACAAGATGGGCTTCCGCGGCACCGTCAACACGCTGCTCAACTTCGGCGAGGGGGTGCACACCCCGGGCGGTCAGCCCGGTGCGGTCGGCTTCCTGGTGGGCGAGCCGCACCAGGGCCTGAAGTACATGTTCCACATGATGAACGAGGCCCGCGTCGGCGTGGGCCTCGGCGCGACCTGCCTCGGCTACTCCGGCTACCTGCACTCGCTGGACTACGCGAAGGGCCGGCCGCAGGGGCGGCCGGTCAGCGCGAAGGACCCGGCCAGCCCGCAGGTCCCGATCATCCAGCACGCCGACGTCAAGCGGATGCTGCTCGCGCAGAAGTCCTACGTCGAAGGAGCTCTCGCGCTGAACCTCTACTGCGGACGGCTGCTCGACGAGGAGAAGACCGGCGACGGGGACGAGGTGCGTGCCCGCTCCACGCTGCTGCTCGACGTCCTCACCCCGATCGCGAAGAGCTGGCCGTCGCAGTGGTGCCTGGAGGCCAACAGCCTGGCGATCCAGGTGCTGGGCGGCTACGGCTACACCCGTGAGTACCCGGTGGAGCAGCTCTACCGCGACAACCGCCTCAACCCGATCCACGAGGGCACGCACGGGATCCAGGCGCTCGACCTGCTCGGCCGCAAGGTGGTCATGCAGGGCGGGGCCGGCCTGCAGCTGCTCGTGGACACCATCGGCGCAACCGTCGCGCGGGCGACGGCGGCGGGTGGGGAGGCGGCCGAGCTCGGTACGCAGCTCCAGGCCGTCGTCGACCGGATCCCGGTCACCACCGCGACGCTCTTCTCGACGGGCGACGTGGAGGTGGCACTGGCGAACGCCTCGGTCTACCTGGAGGCGGTGGGTCATGTGGTCATCGCCTGGATCTGGCTCGAGCAGCTGCTCGCGACGGAGGGCAGGACGGGCGACTTCTACGACGGCAAGCGGCAGGCCGCTCGCTACTTCTTCCGCTGGGAGCTCCCGCGGACCGGACCTCAGCTGGCGCTGCTGGAGGCGCTCGACACCACCACGCTGGACGCGCAGCCCTCCTGGTTCTGAGCGGTCCGGCGGCGGTCCCACCAGACCAGCAGCCGGGGGGCGAACCACAGCGCCGCAGCGTCGAACCACGCGTACCCACCGGCGATCCCGCTCGGCGGGTTGCCGATGCTGACCAGCCCGGTCGGGTCCGTGGGCTGCCACGTCCACGTCCCGAGCGAGGTGCCGACGATCTCGAGGTAGCTCACGACGAGGAACGCCCCGGCGTAGAGCAGCGGGCTCCTGCCCTTCCACGCGAACAGCAGCAGGCAGCAGTACCAGAACGCCCCGAGCAGGTCCTGCTGCGGCGACAGGGTCACGCCCCACACCGCCCAACAGCCGCCGACGACGAGCGTCGTCGTGACCAGTCGCCGCGAGTGCCGGTGCGCCCAGGCGCTGCGCCCGATCGCGAACGCGGCCAGGTAGACCAGCCCGTGGCCGGGTGGCACGAACGCCGGGACGTTCTCGAGCCGGTAGACGTAGACGCCGAGCCAGTCGGCGAACACGTACTCGATGACCGTCGCGTAGGCGACGACGACGCGCGTCCAGGTCGGCGTCG
>SCTD01000017.1 GCA_004299215.1 Frankiales bacterium
GCTGGCCGGTTCGACCAGCGAGCCGTCGGCGAGCTTCTTGGAGCTCCACGCCGGCTCGTAGGGGAAGCGGTACGCCGTCGGCCTGCAGGCCGATCGCTTGTCCTCCAGCGTCCTGCCGGCCAGCCCCAGGCAGGAGCGGATGTCGATGACGTCGGTCCACGCCAGCGCCGGTCCGTTCGTCCCCGCGGGTCCGAACTCCGAGCCGTTGTTGTAGAGGATCCCGGGCACGTCGGCGTCCGCCGTGACGGTGTGCGTCGTGCCGTTGAAGCGCATCAGGGCGATCTCGCGCGGCTCGAAGCCCTCGGTGCCGAGGCCGGTGACGTCGATGATCTCGATGCCGCCACCGGGGGTGTCGTGGCATCGTCCGGCGGCGTCGGTCGTGTCGACCAGCAGCTCGGTCTGCACGACCGGGACCGCCTGGACGTCGTGCTGGAGGCTGGTCACGGCGCTGTTGGCGTCGCAGAGCGCCGAGCCGTGGTCGGCGACGACCTCGGGCGCGACGACCTGCCCGGCCGCGTCGGTCAGCCGGACGATGCGCTGGCCGACGAAGCCCGGCGTGGGGCCCTGCCCCAGGGTGCCGCCCGCGACGTAGGTGACGCCGTCCCGGCGGAAGATCTCGATGTCGGTGCCCATCATCGGCCCGACGTTGCCCAGGTGCTCCCACTCCCCCTCCCCGGCGGTCAGCGCCCCCTGGGACGGCTGCGGCACGACCGGGCTGAGCAGCCCACCGGGGTCGGTGTGGTCCGCCGACGCGCTGCCGGAACCCAGCCCGGGGGCGACCAGGGCGAGGCAGGCGGCGGTCAGGACGGCGGTGACACGCGGGCGGCGCAGGTGGGTCTGCACGGCGTTCCTCCTCGGTGGACGGCTGGGTCCGTTTCGCCCACCTTCGACACCGCGCGCGGTTCCCCTGCCCCGCGTCGTACCTTCCCTGCGTGGACGACGCCGCGACGCTGCTCCCGGTGGGGCCCTGGGCGCTCGCGGCGGTGGCCACCGTGCTCGTGGTGGCGCTGAGCGTGCCGCCGGGCGGGCCGCGCCCGGCCGACGTCGGCGCACCGGCACCGCCGTTGCGCTCCCGCTGGGCGGCGCTCGCCGCGGCCGTCGCAGCGGTCGTCCTGCTGGTGGTGGCCCGGACAGGTCCGGACAGCGAGCTGGACAACCCCGCGCCGGCCCTCGTGGTCGGCCTCGGCTGGCCCCTGCTGCTGCTGCTGCCGGCGCTGGCGGGCCTGCTGGGCCTGGTGCAGCCGACCCGCAGCCCCGCGGCGGCCACCGTCGACGCCCGGCCCGCGGTCGCCGTCGCCGTGGTGCTGGCCGGGGCGTTCGTGCTGCCGGACAGCGCCACGCGTCCGGACCTCGTGGGCACCGTCGTGGCGGCGTACGCCCTGGCGGTCCTCGCCGGGTCCGTCGCGGTCGGGCGGGCCGCCGTCACCGCCCGCGCCGAGGTGCTCGGACTGCTCGCCTCGTGGCTCGCCGTCGGCCGGGGCCTGCCCCGCTGGTCACCGCCCCGCGGCGCGCTCGCCGTCCTGGCCGCGTTCCTGGGCGCGGCGTGGTTCGAGCGGTACGAGCGGACGGCCACCTGGGCGGCGGCGACCCCGGACCGGACGGACGCGGTGCTCGGGCTCGCCGCCGCGCTCGCGCTCGCGGGAGCCGGGGCGCTCCTGCTGCACCTGGCCACCCGGCGCCGCGGCGCCCCCGGCACCGCGGCCGCCGTGCTGCTGCCGCTGGTCGCCGGGACGGCCCTGGCCTGCGTCGCCCGCCGGGCGCTGATCAGCGCGCAGCTGCTCGCCGACCAGCTGGCGGGGCCGCGTGCGGTCGAGCCGGACCCGCTCGGCGTCGCCGGCGGTCAGGTCCTGGCGCTCGCCCTGGTCGTCCTCGGCGGGGGGCTGGCCGGCGCCGTGCTGGCCCGTCGTACCGGCCAGGAGACCGCGCGGCTGCCGGGCGTGGGGGTGCTGCTGGCGCTCAGCGCGGCGTCGGCCTGGCTGGTCCTTCAACCCTGACGGCGCCGGAGGTCCTCGAGCATCGCCTCGCCGAGGGACCGCGTCTCGCGCCGGTTGAGCTCGGCCCCGGCGACGGCTCCGGTGAGCAGCGGGGCCATGGTCGTGGCCTGCCGGGCCAGCCGCCGGGCGAGCCGCCGGCGCAGCTGCTGGCGGGCAGCGACCCCGAGGACCACGCCGAGCGGGGGCAGCCCGGCCGACGGGTCGACGCCGCGCTTGGCCGCCCAGGCGCCGATGTAGGCGGTCGCGACCTGGGAGCGGCTCCCGACAGGGGCCCGGCCGTAGACGACGTGCAGCTCCGCGACGAGCTTGAGCTCGACGGCGACCACCGCCAGCGTCTCGGCGGTCAGCTGGAGCGGCGCCGCCAGCAGGGTCGGTGGCGCGGCGTGCTGCACGGCGGCGAGCGCACCGCCGGCCGCGCCGACACCTGCGGTCGCCCGCGTGGCCGAGCGGATCAGGGAGGCCGCGAGCTCGTCGCCGGACAGCCCCTCGTGGTGCGAGCGCAGGGTGACCAGGTCACGCACCGGGATGTGCGGCGCGACCTGGTCGACGAGCTCGGCCAGCCAGGAGCCGGTGATCGCGGCCCGCGCCCCGACGGAGCGGGCACCGGACCCGAGCAGCCCGGTCAGCCGGACGAGCAGCCTGCCGCGCTCCGCGGTGTCGAGGTCGCGCGCGGCCAGCCGGCCGACGACCTCCCCGACCTCCTCACGACGCTCCAGCTCGCCGGGCACGGACTAGGAGCACTCCTTGCAGATCAGCCGGCCGCCCTTGTCGGACGCCAGCTGGCTGCGGTGGTGCACCAGGAAGCAGCTGCTGCAGGTGAACTCGTCGCTCTGCTTGGGCAGGACGCGAACGGTGAGCTCCTCGCCGGACAGGTCCGCCCCGGGCAGCTCGATCGCCTCGTTGAGGTCGGCCTCGTCGACGTCGACGCTGCTGGACTGCGCCTCGGCGCGTCGCGCCTTCAGCTCCTCGAGGCTGTCCTCGGGCTCGTCCGCGTCCGAGCGACGCGGCTGGTCGTAGTCGGTGGCCATGCTCAAGGGCTCCTTCGTCTTGTCCGGCGCGTGCACAACGCACGGGAGGCCGCAGTTGTGCCCGGGGTGCCGGGGCGGTGCGAGCGCCAGAGGGTAGCGGTGCCGCGCAGGGCGTCCCCCCACCCGCCTGCGTGATCTGCACGACACCCGGTGAGGAGGGTGCGCTAGGACGCCGGAGCCATCCCGGCGAACTCCCAGAACAGCTCGGTCGCGTCGACGACGTCGCCCGGCTCGGTCCAGCGGTGGCCGTAGCCCAGCAGCTTGCGGATGTCGATGTCGCTGCCCGGCGCGGCCCCCGGGATGGTCGGCACCGCGCGCAGGAACGCCTGCAGCCGCTCGGAGTACTCCTCGCCGTCGAAGGGCACGGCGGTGTCCTTCTCGCCGTGCAGGTGCAGCGCCCTGATCCGGCCGTTGCAGCGCGGGATCTCCAGCGTGCCGCTCATGACGCCCGCGGTCTGCACGAGATCGGGCCGGTCGCAGGCGAACCGGTAGGCCATCATCCCGCCGTTGCTGAAGCCGACGACCGAGATGCGGCTCGCCCCGCGGGAGCGCAGGTCGTTGACCACCTCGGTGAGGAAGGCGACGTCGTCGACGCCCTGCACGACCGACTCGCCGCAGCACAGCCCGGCGTTGAAGGACCGCCGCACGCCCTCCGGGTAGGCGACCAGGACCCCGTCGCGGTCGGCCAGCCGGTTGAAGCCGGTGCTCGCCGCGGCGTCGGCGGGATCGGACTTCAGTCCGTGCAGGAAGACGAGCGCCGGCCTCCCCTCAGCCAGCCGCGGTGCGGTGCGCAGCAGCGGCGGGACGTGCAGGACGTACGCCCGCCCGCTCTCGAGCACGACACGGCTGTCGGTGCCGGTGCGCACCGGGTCGAGCGCCCCCGCGAGCGGCGCCACGCTGCCGACGCCGACGACCAGCGCGACGAGGGTGCCGGCGAGCACGACGCGCCGGGACAGCCGGGCGCGCACGAGGTCAAGCGCCCAGCTCATCGCCGCACCCCTCCGCTCCTGGCTCGGCCCACGGCTCGGCAGTCTCCCATGACCGTCGGCTAGGAGGGGGAGGTCCCGTAGGCGCCGAACAGGAGCGCGGTCAGCTCCTCCACCAGCTCGGTGCGGGTGGCGCCGCCGGTCTCCAGCCACCAGTCACCGGCGGCCTGCACCATGCCCACGATGCCGTGCCCCCATGCGGCGGCGCGGGCCGGCGGGGCGTCGATCTCCGTGGCGATGCCGTCGGCGAGCAGCACCGAGAGCCGGCGGGTGAAGGACCGCACCTGCGACTGCGCCGGAGCCGCCTCGTCGGAGTGCACGAGGAAGCGGTAGACCTGCGGCTCCTCCTCGATGGCCGAGAGGTACGCCCCGATGGTCCGCTCGACCCTGTCCCGGCGGGTCGTGCCGCTCCGGAGCGCGGCCTGCAGGTCGTCCAGCAGCCGGGTCGTGTACCGCTCGGCGAGGGCCGCGTAGAGCCCGCTCTTGTCGCCGAAGTGGCGGTAGAGGATGGGCTTGCTGATGCCGGCCTCGGCGGCGATCGCGGCCATCGAGGCGGCCGGCCCGTCGCGGCGGACGATGCGGTCCGCCGCGTCGAGCAGCACCTCCCGGCGGGCCGCACGGTCCCGCAGCGGGACCGCGTCGTTCACGGGCTCGTGCTCACGGGCTCGTGCTCACGGGATCTGGTGACCGGAGATCGCGCGGCTGATGATCAGCCGCTGGATCTCGCTGGTGCCCTCGAAGATCGTGTAGATCTTGGCGTCGCGGTGCCAGCGCTCCACGGGGTACTCGCGGGTGTAGCCGTTGCCGCCCAGGATCTGGATGGCCTTCTCGGTCACCTCGACCGCGGTCTCCCCGGCGAAGAGCTTGCTCATCGAGCCCTCGCCGGCGGTGAACGGGACGTTGTTCTTCCCCATCCAGGCAGCGCGCCAGACGAGCAGGCGGCTCGCGTCGAGCTTGGTCTTCATGTCGGCGAGCATGAACGCGATGCCCTGGTTCTCGACGATCGGGCGGCCGAACTGCTCGCGGGTCTTGGCGTACTCGAGGGCGTACTCGTAGGCCGCGCGGGCGATGCCGACGGCCTGCGCGCCGACGGCGGGGCGCGACGCCTCGAAGGTCGCCATCGCTGCCTGGCCCCCCTTGACGCGGGAGCGGTCGAGCTTCTCGCCCCGGGCGATCGCCGCGGCGCGCTCACGGGCGCGGGCCAGGCGCTGGTCGAGCGCCTCCTTGCCGCCGAGCAGCGCCGAGCCGGGGAGCCGGCAGTTGTCGAGGACGACCTCGCTGGTGTGGCTGGCGCGGATGCCGTGCTTCTTGAACTTCTGCCCCTGCGAGAGGCCCTTGCCCTTGAACTCCGGCCCGATGACGAAGGACGCCTGGCCGCGCGCCTTGAGCTCGGCGTCGACCGTCGCGACGACGACGTGCACGTCGGCGATGCCGCCGTTGGTGATCCAGGTCTTGACGCCGTTGAGGACCCACTCGTCCTTGGCCTCGTCGTAGACGGCGGTGGTCTTCATGCTGGACACGTCGGATCCGGCGTTGGGCTCGGACACCGCGAGGGCGGCGAGCTTGACGTCGTTCTCGTCGCCGAAGCACTGCGGCACCCACTCGCCGATCTGGTCGAGCGTGCCGTTGGACAGGATCCCCGCGACACCGAGCGTCGTGCCGACGATCGACAGGCCGATGCCGGCGTCGCCCCAGAACAGCTCCTCCATCGTGATGGGGAGGCTGATGCCGCTGTCGTCACCCCACGCGCTGGCGAAGAAGTCCAGCGAGTAGATGCCCGCCTTGGCCGCCTCCTGGATGATCGGCCAGGGCGTCTCCTCGCGCTCGTCCCACTCCGACGCCGCGGGGCGGACGACGTTCTCCGAGAACTCGTGCAGCCACTTCTGCAGGGTCTGCTGGTCCTCGGTCAGCTCGAGGGTGAAGCCGGGCATGGTGTCTCCTGGGTCCGGGGGTGTTACCGCGGGTAACAGTCGCCCCCGACCGGCTGCCTTGTCAAGCGCGACGCTGCTCACAGGCGCCAGGCCTTGACGTCCTGTTACCGGCGGTAACACTCTGAGGGCATGGCAGACGTCGTGTGGTCCGAGATCCCCGTCCACGGTCACCGGGTGCGCTACGCCGAGTCCGGCGCCGCCTCAGGCGGCCCGGTCGTCGTGCTGGTCCACGGCATCGCGTCCCGCGCGGCGCAGTGGGAGTCGGTGATGGCGCAGCTCGGCGACACCTGCCACGTCATCGCGCCCGACCTGCTCGGTCACGGCGAGTCCGCCAAGCCGCGCGGCGACTACTCCCTCGGTGCGCACGCCTGCGGCATCCGCGACCTGATGGCCGCGCTCGGCCACGACCGCGTGTCCCTGGTCGGCCACTCCCTCGGCGGGGGCATCGCGATGCAGTACGCCTACCAGTTCCCCGAGCGGGTCGAGCGCCTCGCGCTGGTCTGCTCGGGCGGGCTCGGCCGCGAGGTGAGCGTCTTCCTGCGGGCGGCGACCCTGCCCGGCTCCGAGCTGGTGCTGCCGCTGCTCGCCGGGTCGTGGACGCGGGCGGCCGCCGGAAGGGTCCGCTCGTTGCTGGACCTCGCGCGGGTCCCGGTCCCGAAGGGACTCGCGGAGTGCCTGGTCGGCGTCGGCTCGATGAGCGACCGCGGCACCCGCTCGGCCTTCCTGCACACGGCGCGCAGCGTGCTGGACCCGGCCGGGCAGCGCGTCGACGCCCGCGACCGCCTCTACCTCGCGGCCGACCTGCCGCTGTTCGTCGTCTGGGGGCGCAAGGACGCGATCATCCCGGTGGCGCACGGCGAGTCGCTGGCGGCGTCCGTACCCGGCACCACGCTCGAGGTGTTCGAGCAGTCCGGGCACTTCCCGCACCTCACCGAGCCGGCGCGCCTGGCCGCCGTGCTCGCGCAGTGGGTCGCGTCCACCCCTGCCGTGCGGCTCGACCCGTCGACGCTGACCTCCCGGCTGCGGACCCCCGTCAGCGCCTGACCTGCGCGGCGACCCCCGGCGCGGCGACCCCCGGCGCGGCCCCCCGGCCACCGCGGCCCCCGACGCGATTCTCATGATCACCGGGGACGCGCCGGGCGTGTCCCCGGTGATCATGAGAATCCTGCGCGGCGACCCCCGGCGCGTCGGCGCCCGGGTCAGGCGGCCGTGCCCAGCTGCCCGCGGGCCTCTCGCGGGGTGACTCCCCCGCCGCGGCACGGGGCGCCCTTCTCGCCGCCCTGCCCGCCGCCGGCGTAGGCCTCGACGAACTGCGCGAGCCGCGGGTCGTCCGCGCTGCTCGCCTCCAGCCCCGCGCCCCAGGTGACCGCCACCACCCGCGAGTCCAGGCCCTCCTGCGGGCTGACGAGGACGTACTCCTCGTTCATCTCCGCCAGCTCGGCCAGCGCCTCGACCTCGTCGTCGCCGAGGGCAGGGTCGTACGCCAGCCACACGGCGCCGTGCTCGAGCGAGTGCACGGCGAACTCCACGGGCACCTGCTCGTCGTAGACGTCGCAGGCCAGCCAGCGCGCGTTGTGCTCCCCGCCGAGCGGCGGGACGCGCTCGTAGTCGATCGGCCCGGCGACGTGGTCGTGGCTGGGGTCCTCGGCGAGGACCTCGAGGCCCTCGATGTCGGGTGCGGCGGCCGGCGCCGCGCTCGGCGCGGCCGGGGCGGACACCGGCGCGGACGGTGCGGAGCTGGCCCCGGCCGCTCCCTGGTCCGCCGGGTCGGCCGCGCACCCGGACAGGAGCACGACCGACGCGGCCAGGAGCGGCAGGACGGACCTCACGCCACCACCTGCTGGCCCTTGCCGACCACGACGATCCCGCTGTCGGTCACGGTGAACCCCCTCGAGCGGTCCAGGTCGTGGTCGACGCCCACGGTGGCGCCGGGCCAGACGACGACGTTCTTGTCCAGGATCGCCTTGCGCACCACGGCCCCTCGCCCCACGGCCACCCCGTGCAGGACCACGCTCTCGTCGACGCTCGACCCGGAGTGCACGCGCACCCCCGGCGAGACGATCGACCGGCGCACCCGGCCGCCGGAGACGATGACGCCCTGCGAGACCAGCGAGTCGACGGCCTGCCCGACCCGGCCCTCCTCCTCGAAGACGAACTTCGCGGGCGGCAGGGCCGGAGACGTGGTGAGGATCGGCCACTGCCGGTTGTAGAGGTTGAACACCGGGTGGATCGACACCAGGTCCATGTGGGCGTCGTAGTAGCTGTCCAGGGTCCCGACGTCGCGCCAGTAGCCGCGGTCGCGGTCGGTCGCACCGGGGACGTCGTTCTCGGAGAAGTCGTAGACCTGAGCGCCGCCGCGCTCGACCATCATCGGGATGATGTTGCCGCCCATGTCGTGGACGGACCCCTCGTCGCCGGCGTCGATCTTCACCGCTTCGAGCAGCGCCTCGGTCGTGAAGACGTAGTTGCCCATCGAGGCGTAGACGGTGTCGGGGTCGTCCGGCAGCCCCGGCGGGTTGCTCGGCTTCTCGAGGAACGCCGTGATGTCGCGGCCGTTCTCGGCGGTCTGGATGACCCCGAAGCCGTGCGCCTCGGACCGGGGTACGCGGATGCCGGCGACGGTGACGCCGGCCCCGCTGGCGACGTGCTGGTCCACCATCTGCCGCGGATCCATCCGGTAGACGTGGTCGGCACCGAAGACGACGACGTGGTCGGGCTGCTCGTCGTAGACCAGGTTGAGCGACTGGTGGATGGCGTCGGCCGAGCCGCGGAACCACTGCGGACCGAGCCGCTGCTGCGCCGGCACCGGGGTGACGTAGTTGCCCAGCAGCGTGGACATCCGCCACGTCGTCGTGATGTGCCGGTCGAGCGAGTGCGACTTGTACTGCGTGAGGACGACGATTCGCAGGTAGCCGGCGTTGACGAGGTTGGACAGCACGAAGTCGACCAGCCGGTAGATCCCGCCGAACGGCACCGCCGGCTTGGCGCGGTCGTCGGTGAGGGGCGCGAGCCGCTTGCCCGCTCCGCCGGCGAGGACGATGCCGAGGACCCGAGGCGAGCGCATGGGGACATCCTGTCCCACTAGCGTTCGACTCATGCGGATCGGTGTCCTGACGCGCGAGTGGCCCGACCAGGTCTACGGCGGCGCGGGCGTCCACGTCGAGCACCTGGTCCGCTTCCTGCGCGCGGAGGGCGCGGCCGTCGACGTCCACTCGTTCGGCGGGACCGCGGACGGGGCCGTGGCCCATGACGCGGATCCTGCGCTGACGCAGGCGAACTCGGCGCTGCAGGTGCTGAGCACCGATCTGCGGATCGCCGCCGCCACCGCCGGGTGCGATGTCGTGCACTCGCACACCTGGTACGCCGACCTCGCCGGGCACCTCTCCGGTCTCCTGCACGGGATCCCGCACGTGGTCACGACGCACAGCCTCGAGCCGCACCGGCCGTGGAAGGCCGAGCAGCTGGGCGGCGGCTACGCGATCAGCAGCTGGGCCGAGAAGACCGCCGTCCTGGCCGCGGACGCCGTGATCGCGGTCAGCGAGGGCATGGCCCGCGACGTCCTGGCGAGCTACCCCGACCTCGACCCGGCGCGGGTCCACGTGATCCACAACGGCATCGACGCCGAGGCCTACGCCCCCACGGACGCGACCGACGTCCTGGAGCGGTACGGCGTGGACGCCTCGGTGCCGTACGCCCTATTCGTCGGGCGGATCACGCGGCAGAAGGGGCTGGCGCACCTGCTGCGTGCCGCTCGCGACCTGCCGGGGCAGCTGGTGCTGTGCGCCGGGGCTCCGGACACCCCGGAGATCGCCGCGGAGACGGCCGACCTCGTCGAGGAGCTGCAGCGGGCCCGCGACGGCGTCGTGCTGATCTCCGAGATGCTGCCGAAGGCCGAGGTCGTGCAGCTGCTCTCGCACGCGACGGTGTTCGTGTGCCCGTCGGTCTACGAGCCGCTCGGGATCGTCAACCTCGAGGCGATGGCCTGCGGCACCGCGGTCGTCGCCAGCAGCGTCGGCGGGATCCCCGAGGTCGTCGTCGACGGCGAGACGGGGCTGCTGGTGCCGTACGACGAGGCCGACCCGCGCGCGTTCGAGGCGGGGCTGGCCACCCGCGTCGCCGAGCTGCTGGCGGACCCGGACCGCGCCGCGGCGATGGGACGGGCCGGTCGGGAGCGGGCCGTGACGCACTTCGGCTGGGACGCGATCGCCCGGCGCACGCTCGAGCTCTACGCCTCCGTCCTGCGCTGACAGCAGGGATCGGCCTCGCGAGGTCGAATGCTCCTCCCGCCTGGGGGGGCCGATCGGCGGCGATCCCTCGGCAGGGAGCGCCCGATGAGCAGGACTCGACTCACCGCTCTGCTCGCCGCTGCGGTCGGCGTGGCGACCTGCATCGGCCCGGCAGGCGCCACCTCGTCGAGCCCCACCGGGAGCGCTCCCCGTGCGCTGTCTCTGCAGGCTGCCGCGCAGCACCTCCTGGACGTGCCGGACGACGCCGCCCGGGAGGCCTGGCGGGCGAGCCTGCTGAGCGGCGTGACCTCCGACGAGAGCACCGGGAGCTCGGCTGCGAGCACCGGTCCGCGGGACTACGCCCGCGTCACCGACGCCGGGGACCTGGACGGCGACGGGCGTTCCGACGTCCTGGTCGCCCACGACTCGGGAACCACGGTCCGCAGCGGCAAGGACGGCCGCGTGCTGCTCCGGCACGCCGGGAGCTCGCTCTCGCCGGTGCCCGGCGCCGGCGCCGTCAAGCTGCTGTCGGTGAAGGTCGAGTACGTCGACGTCGACCGAGGGTTCGCCATCGACGTGCACTTCGAGGGGCTCGACGGCAAGGGCCGCTCCCGCTGGCAGCACACAGCGACCGGGACCTACACCTTCACCGGGGCCGGACCGCTCGGCGTGACCCGGGTGCAGTCCTTGCCCCTCCTGGCCTCCGACGGGATGCTCGACGGCGCCGGGCGGCCGGCCCTGCTGCTCGGCGGGCTGAGCGGCACGGTGGCCGTCATGGGCTCGCTGACACTGGAGCCGGCGCTGCTGTCGCTGTCCGACGGCGAGCTGCAGGTGCTGCCCGAGGTGCGCGGCATGGGCCGCGCCACCCCGTGGGTCACCCCTCAGACCACCTCGCACGAGCCCCAGCGCTGCTACACGACCAGCGCTCCTCTCGGACCGCTGACCCGGGTCGGCCTGCTGTGCGGCGCCACCCCGGCGTGGACCGTGGACGTCCCGCTGCGCGGCGCCTACGTCGAGGAGGCAGGCGACTTCGACGGCGACCAGGCCTCGGACGTGCTCGTGACGACCTGGGGCTTCGAGAGGCCGCAGGCCCGCGAGGTCGCCCGGGGCACCCGCGTGCTGTCCTTCGCCGACGGCTCCACCGTGGCCAGCGGCCCACTGGACACCCTCACCCCCCTGCTGGCGGACGTCAGCGGCGACGGCCAGCCCGACCTCATGGAGGTGCTGCTCGGCGACGCCGACGTCGAGCTGCGCGCGGTCACCGTCGCCGGCGAGGAGATCTGGGCCCGCCGGGTCGCCCTGGACGAGGGAGGTTGGACCTCGGCCTACAGCGGCTACGACCTCACCGGTGACGGGCTGGCCGACGGCCTGGTCATCGGCATGCCGGACACCGGCCCGGGGCGCACCACGGTCGTGGACGGGCGAACCGGGAAGGCCTACACCCGCGTCGGCGTCAACGACATGCTGCTGCCCGGGCTGCGCCAGCGTGGCGCCGACCTCGTCGTGCTGGGCGCCGACCGGGGGCGGGCCCGCGCGACGGTGCTGAGCGGCGACCGCGGCGCGACCCTGCTGGACGTACGCGTGCCCGGACCGACCGGTCTGGTCTCCACCGGCGGAGCCGGGGCAGCCGACCTGGACCGGGACGGGCGACGAGACCTGGTCGTCGCGAGCCGCACCGACGACGTCCGTGTCGCGACCGCCTTCTCAGCGGCCGGCCGGGTCCTCTGGCAGGTCCGCGAGAAGGCCAAGCCGGTCCGGAAGGACATCGGCATGGTGATCGTCGAGGCCGGCTGAGCCCTACTCCCCCAGCGCGGCTGCGACCTCGGCGGCCAGGGCCCGATGTCCCGCCACGGACAGGTGGAGCCCGTCGCCGTGGTCGTAGCCGGCAGCCAGCTGCTCCGGCTCTGCGGCGTCGCGCAGCAGCCGGTCGGCGTCGACCACGGCGTCCGCGCCCGAGTCGTCCCTGATCCAGTCGTTGACCGCGTGCCGCGCCGCGAGCTGCGCCGGTTCACGCTGCGCCGCGGGCGGGATCGTCACGAGGAGCACCTCGATCCCTTCCGCGTGGGCCGCCGCGACGAGCTCCTGCAGCTCACCGATCAGCTGCTGCGAGGAGATCCGCAGGGCGAGGTCGTTCGTGCCGGCGAGGACCACGACGCTGCCGATCCCGCTGCGCGACAGCGCGTCTCGCGTGAACCGCGCTGCCAGCGGAGGGCCGTAGCCCGCCTCGCAGACGATGCAGTTGCCCGCGATCGCGGCGTTCACGACGGGCCGCCCGCCGAGCCGCTCCGCCAGGACGTCGGTCCAGCGCCGGTGGCTGTCGGCCGGGAGCAGGGCGTCGTCGGTCAGCGAGTCCCCGACCGCGACGACCGACGCGGGGACGGCACCGGCGGACGTGACCGCGACGTCGTCGACCACGAGGCCGGAGCGCGACCCGTTCCGGAAGTCGTTGCCCGTGGCGGAGGCGGTCCGGTCGCCCGTGCCGGGACCGGTGCACCACCCGGTCGCGGCGCCGAAGCGGTGCTCGGACACCCGGGCCTCTCCCGTCACCGCGAGGCTCACCAGCAGGTCGTCGCCGGCCGCCGTCGCGAGCAGCACCGGATCGGTGGTGACCGCTCCGCCGGCGGGCACGCCGAAGGACGAGGCGCCGCCGACCGTGACGGCGCGCAGCGAGTCGGGCCGGACCGCCGGGCCGGAGCTGCGCAGGCCCACCGTCACGGCCGCGAGCTGCAACGGCGTCGGGCTGAGCACGTTGGAGAGGCGGAGGCGGAGAGCGCCGCCGCCGACCGTGAGGCGGAGCGGCTGGCGGCAGGTCTCGTCGCGCACGGCGGTGGCGTGTACGTCGCTCATCGCCTGACCCGCGCTGCTGCGCCAGGTGCGGTCCTCCGTCACCGACAGCGTGCCGGAGCACGCCGGCAGCAGCAGCCCGCACGCCAGCAGACCGGCGGCGCGCCTCACGCGAGCGGGTCGCTCCCGGCGTCCAGCGACACCAGCAGGTCGTGCAGGGCGTCGAAGACACCGGGAGCGGCCGCGATGACCATGGCGCCGCTCGCCGGCGCCCCTAGCAGGCCGCCGACCCGGGCCCCCGCCTCGGTCGCGATGAGCTGCCCGGCACACAGGTCCCAGGGCGACAACCCGAGCTCGAAGTAGGCGTCGACCCGCCCGGCGGCCACCGCGCAGAGGTCCAGCGCGCCGGCCCCGATCCGGCGGATGTCGCGGACAGCGGGGAGCAGCTGCGGCAGGACGGCGGCCTGGGCGGCCCGCCGGCGCGCGTCGTAGCCGAAGCCGGTCGCGACCAGCGCCTGCGCGAGCTCCGTGGCCGCGGTGCAGCTCAGCGGCCGGCCGTTCAGCGCCGAGCCACCGCCTCGTACTGCCGTGAAGAGCTCGCCCTTCGACGGGTCGAAGACCACGCCGGCCACCGCCTCGCCGTCGACCTCGACGCCGATGGACACCCCCCACTGCGGCAGGCCGTAGAGGTAGTTGACGGTCCCGTCGATCGGGTCGAGGACCCAGCGGACCCCGGTGGTGCCGTCGTCGGCGGCGCCCTCCTCGCCGAGGATCCCGTCCTCCGGTCGCCGGCTGCGGATGCCCTCCACCAGCAGCGCCTCGGCGGCGCGGTCGGCAGCGGTGACCACGTCGGTCGGGCTGGACTTGGTGTCGGAGTCACCCAGGCCGCTGTGCATCTCCAGGGCGAGCGCGCCGGCGCGACGGGCCAGGTCCACGGCGATCGCGAGCAGGGCGGCGGGGTCGGGCGCGGTCATGCGGGCAGTCTGCCTGCCGCCCCCCTGTGGCAGGCGCCACGTGCGGCTGCTAGAACGGCATTCGGTTTTACGCCGTCCCCCACCCAGGAAGAGAGACCCCCGTGGACCTGCGCTTCAGCGAGCAGGACGAGGAGTTCCGCCGCGAGCTCCGCTCCTGGCTCGATGCGAACCTGCCTGCCGAGATGCGCGAGCCCGCGTTCTGGGCCGGCATGAGCAGCGACGAGTCGTTCGAGACCCGGCGCGCCTGGGAGCAGAGGAAGGCGCAGGCCGGGTTCTGCGGCATCCAGTGGCCGACGGAGTACGGCGGTCGCGGCGGCACCCCGACCATGAAGGCGATCTACGACGAGGAGATGGCCAAGGCCAACGCGCCGTCGACGGTCAACCCGCTCGGCCTGGCCTTCCTCGGCCCGACCGTCATGGCGATCGGCACCGACGAGCAGAAGCGCGACATCATCAAGCCCCTGCTGCACTGCGAGACCATCTGGTGCCAGGGCTTCTCCGAGCCGGGCGCGGGCTCCGACCTGGCCGCGCTGCAGATGCGCGCCGAGCCGCAGGGCGAGGAGTACGTCCTCAACGGCCAGAAGATCTGGACCACGAACGCCATGCACGGCGACAAGATCTTCACCCTGGCCCGCACCAGCTCGCCCGAGGGCGGCAAGCGGCACGCCGGCATCTCCATGCTGCTGGTGGACATGCACCAGCCCGGGGTCGAGGCGCGACCGCTCAAGCAGATGACCGGCGCGAGCGAGTTCGGCGAGGTGTTCTTCACCGACGCCACCTGCCCCAAGGACGAGATCCTCGGCGGCGAGGGCAACGGCTGGGCGACCGCGATGCTCCTGCTGTCCTTCGAGCGCGGCTCGTCGGCCATCGGCCAGTACACCGAGTTCCGCAAGATGTGGGGGGAGGTCGTGAAGGTCGCCGGCGCCGTCGACCGCGACGGGCGCCCGGCGTCCGAGGACCCGGTGCTGCGGCAGGAGCTCGCCGCCGCCCTGGTCGAGCTCGAGTGCCTGAAGTACCACTCCTGGCACGTCCTGACCCAGACCAGCAACGGCAAGGACCTCGGCTTCGAGGCGTCGATGACCAAGATCATGTGGTCGGAGACCTTCCGCCGGGTCAGCGACGC
>SCTD01000158.1 GCA_004299215.1 Frankiales bacterium
CCGCTGCCCGCGCGCGGGCCTGCGCGCGCTGCTCCTCGGCGGTGAAGTCGTCGGTCCACGGCCGGCCCGGCAACTCGTCCCAGGCGTACTGCAGCGACGCGGCGCGCATCCCGAAGGCGCGTGCGGCGGAGAAGACCGCGGACGTCTCCGTGTCGACCGCGAGGTAGCCCGCGCTCATCCACTTCTGCAGCAGCGCCTTCGGCTGCACCAGCCGGGCGGACGTGGTCACGGTCGGTCCGCGGTGCGCGTACATGTCCCGGGCGGCGAGCAGCGCCGCCGCGCGCGCCACCCGCCCGAGGTTGGCCTCCGCCACCCCCTTGCCGCCGTAGTACTGCGACGCGCCCTCGCCGATCGTCGCCCGCTCGGACAGCACGACGTCACCGGTACGGACCTCGGGCTGCAGGCTGCCGCAGGAGCCGATCTGGACGACGTTCGGGGTGCCGCACAGGCCGAGCACGTGGACGGGCTCGACCGCGCGCGCGGCGCCGTACGCCGGGCAGTAGGCGATCGGGGTGTCGCCGTACCAGCCGTGCCAGAGATCGGGCATCCCGAGCTCGCGCACCTCCTCGAGCAGCGGCAGGCGCGTGTCCAGCGCCTTCTGCCGCCACCAGGTCCCCTCCAGGATGAGCAGGCGGGGCACCTCGTCCTCGTCGAGGTCGAGCAGGGTCATCCAGCCGTCGCGGTCCACCGGAACATCCTGCCCGCTCGGGAGGTCCGGCGGGCCGGGCACCTCTGCTATCGAGTAGTGTCGATGCATGACCCTCGACGTGTCCGCGTGCTGCGCCCCGCTGGCGGAGGAGACCCTCCCCGAGGCGAAGGCCCTCGTGCTCGCCGAGGCCTTCAAGGCGCTCGGCGACCCCGTGCGGCTGCAGCTGCTGTCGATCCTCGCCACCGCCGACGCCGGCGAGGTCTGCGCGTGCGACCTGGTCGAGCCGGTCGGGCGCAGCCAGCCGACCGTCAGCCACCACCTGAAGGTGCTGCGGGACGCCGGACTCGTCACGTCCGAGCGCAGGGGAGTGAACATCTGGTACGCCGTCGTGCCCGAGCAGCTCGAGGCGCTGCGCGGGGCGCTGCGCACGTCCGTCCGGGTCTAGCCGGCTCCGCGGGTCGCCGCGGCTGTCGGCCCCGGCCGGACCTAGGCTCGCGCGGTGACCCAGGACGCGGAGCCCGGCCTGCCGGTGCCCGGGCGTGTCGCCGCCCGCAGGCCCAGCCACCAGGCGGGCCGCTCCGCCGGCCGGCTGAGCGCGGCCGTGGTGCTGCCGGCCTCCGAGGTCGGTCCGATCAGGGCGGTGCTGTACCGGGTCGCCATCGCGATCAGCGTGCTCGTGACCGTGGCCCTCGTCGTCTACGTCGACAGGGACGGCTACCGCGACAGCTCGGACGGCCCGGTCGACCTGCTGGACGCCTTCTACTACGCGACGGTCAGCCTCTCCACGACCGGCTACGGCGACATCACGCCCGTGGCGGACCACGCTCGGCTGATCAACATCCTGCTCATCACGCCGCTGCGGTTCCTCTTCCTCATCATCCTGGTCGGCACCACCATCGAGGTGCTCACGCAGCGCACCCGTGAGCAGATCCGTCAGAACCGCTGGAGGTCCGCCTTGCACGATCACACCGTCGTCGTCGGCTACGGCACCAAGGGCCGCAGCGCGGTGCGCGCGCTGCTCGACGACGGTGCCGTCAAGGCGCAGATCGTGGTCGTCGACAACGACCCGGACCACATCGCCGACGCGAGCGACGACGGGATCGTCGCGATCAACGGTGACGGCACCCGGGCGGACGTGCTGCGTCGCGCCGGCGTGGAGCACGCCGTCCGCGTCATCGTCGCGGTGCCCAAGGACGACTCCGCCGTCCTGGTCACCCTCACCGTCCGCCGGCACAACCCGACCGCCTACATCGTGGCCGCGGTCCGTGAGTCCGAGAACGCGACCCTGCTCCGCGATGGCGGCGCCAACGGCGTGGTGGTGTCGTCGGAGGCGGCCGGTCGGCTGCTCGGCGTCGCCGCCTCCAG
>SCTD01000159.1 GCA_004299215.1 Frankiales bacterium
CGACGGGTGTGAGCGAGAAGGTGTGGCCCACGCCCATGTCCTCGGCCACCGACCGCATCACGACGTCGGACGGCGTGATGGTCGGGTTCTGGACCACGCCGAGCATCCGGCGGGCCTGCTCGTACCAGGGGTCGAGCTCGGCGTGCCAGTCGGTGATGTGGCCCCACTGCTTGTCGCGGTAGAAGGGCGCCGGCGGCTGGTAGAGCGTGTTCGCGTAGTTCAGCGAGCCGCCGCCGACACCGGCCCCGGCCAGCACCAGGACTTTCCCCACCTTGGCGATCCGCTGGATGCCGCGCAGCCCGAGCGCCGGCGCCCACACGAAGCGCCTGAGGTCCCAGGAGGTCCGCGCGAAGTCCTCGTCGGCGAAGCGCCGCCCGGCCTCCACGACCGCGACCCGGTAGCCCTTCTCGACCAGGCGCAGCGCGGTGGCGCTGCCGCCGAAGCCGGAGCCGACGACCAGGACGTCGTAGTGGTCGGGCACGGCGGCTCCTTGCGACGAGAGGGGAGATCTCAGCGTAGGTCGCGGATCACCCGACGGTCGCGCCGAAGGCCGCGCCCAGCCCGTAGGTGATGGCAGCCGCCCCGGCGCCGATCGCGAGCTGGCGCAGGGACCGCGGGAACGGCGCCGCGCCGGACAGCATCCCGACGACCGCGCCCGTGAGCATCAGCGCCAGCCCGACCAGCACGCAGGCCACGACGAGCGCGGCCGCACCGGACATCCCCAGCAGGTAGGGCAGCACCGGGATCGCCGCACCGGAGGCGAAGAACGCGAAGCTCGAGAGCGCCGCGCCCCAGCTGCTGCCGACCACGTCGTGGCCGCGGGCATCGGGCCCCTCGTCGACCGCCGGCCAGGCCCGCAGCTGCTCCGCCGCGTGCTCCTGCGCCTGCTCGGCGGTCATCCCGCGAGCCCGGTAGACGAGCGCCAGCTCGTTGGCGTCGACGTCGAGGTGCGGGTAGGCGTCGGAGTGGCCCGAGCCCATCGTCGAGGCGGCCAGCAGCTCCCGCTGGGAGCGGACCGAGATGTACTCCCCGGCACCCATCGACAGCGCCCCCGCCAGCAGCCCGGCCAGCCCGGTCAGCAGGATCGTCGCTGTGGCCGCGCCGCTGCCGGCGACGCCGAGCACCAGCGCGAGGTTGGACACCAGCCCGTCGTTGGCCCCGAAGACGGCGGCGCGGAACGTCCCCGAGACCTGCTCGCGGCCGCGCTCGGCCAGCCCGCGGACCACCTCGGCGTGGATCCGCTCGTCCGCCGCCATGGTGGGGGTGGCGTCGGCGTCGCGGCCGTACGGGCTCTGCGTCTCGGCGCGCTGCGCCAGCGCCAGGACGAAGACCGAGCCGAACCGGCGGGCGAGGGCCGCGAGGACGCGGCTGCGCAGGCTCGCCCGGACCCGGCCGGGACCGCGGTCGCCGAGCAGCGACTCCCAGTGCTGGGCGTGCCGGCCCTCGGCGTCGGCCAGCGCGAGCAGGATCTCGCGCTCCTCGCCGTCACGGCGCGCGGCGAGCTGCCGGTAGGTGTCCGCCTCGAGCCGTTCGCTGGCCAGGTGCCGGCGCCAGCGGCGGACGGCGGCGGGGGAGGGGTGCGTCATGCCTGCGCCTCTCGTTCCGTCCGCCCGATTCGGCTCGAGTCTAGGCGTGCGGTCCCCGTACACTTGGCACTCAGGAGTCGGGAGTGCCAGAGGAGGTGCGCGCGTGCTGGACGACCGGAAGCTCGAGGTCCTGCGGGCCATCGTCGAGGACTTCGTGTCGACGACCGAGCCGGTGGGCTCGAAGGCCCTCGCCGAGCGGCACAGCCTGGGCGTCAGCCCCGCCACGGTGCGCAACGACATGGCGGCGCTCGAGGACGAGGGCTACATCACCCACCCGCACACCAGCGCGGGACGGATCCCGACCGACAAGGGCTACCGGCTGTTCGTCGACCAGCTGTCGACCGTCAAGCCGCTGTCCCCGCCGGAGAGGCGCGCGATCCAGTCGTTCCTGGAGGGCGCGGTCGACCTGGACGACGTCGTGCGCCGCTCGGTCCGGCTGCTGGCCCAGCTGACCCGGCAGGTCGCCGTGGTGCAGTACCCGTCGCTGTCGCGCAGCTCCGTGCGCCACCTCGAGATCGTCCACCTGGCTCCGAACCGGCTGCTGCTCGTGCTCATCACCGACACCGGCCGGGTCGAGCAGCGCGTCGTCGAGCTCCCGGCGACGCTCAGCGACGACGACGTCGGCCTGCTGCGTCAGGTCTTCGGCGCGCGGCTGCACGGCGCCCCGCTGGTCGACGTGCCGTCCGCGCTGTCGGACCTGCCCGACGCCGCGCCGCCGGCGATCCGCCCGGTGCTGACCAGCGTCATGACGGTCGTGCTCGAGTCGCTCGTGGAGCAGCCCGAGGAGCGGATCGCCCTGGCCGGCACGGCGAACCTCACCCGGCACAGCCTCGACTTCCCGCAGACCATCCGCCCCGTGCTCGAGGCGCTGGAGGAGCAGGTCGTCCTGCTCAAGCTGCTCGGTGAGGTCAACGACCCCACCACCGTGCACGTCAAGATCGGCGAGGAGAACAACGTGGAGGGACTGCGGTCCACCTCCGTGGTGACGATGGGCTACGGCCCGGACGGCAGCGCGTACGGCGGTCTCGGCGTGGTCGGCCCGACCCGCATGGACTACGCCGGCAACATGGGCCAGGTGCGCGCCGTCGCGCGCTACGTCGGCGAGCTGCTGGCGGGCGCGTAGTGGCCGACTACTACGGCACTCTCGGCGTCGCACCCGGTGCGACCGACGACGAGATCAAGAAGGCGTACCGCAAGCTGGCCCGCCAGCTGCACCCCGACGTCAACCCCGACCCGGCCGCGCAGGAGCGCTTCAAGCAGGTCACGGCGGCCTACGAGGTGCTGTCCGACCCGCAGAAGCGCCAGATCGTCGACCTGGGCGGCGATCCGCTGTCCAGCGGGCCGGGCAGCGCCGGCAACCCGTTCACCGGCGGCTTCGGCGGGCTCGGTGACATCATGGACGCCTTCTTCGGCGGCGCCGGTGCGCGCGGCCCGCGCAGCCGGGTCCGGCAGGGCTCGGACGCGCTGCTGCGGATCGAGTGCGACCTCGCCGAGACGGCGTTCGGCGCCGAGCGCGAGCTGACGCTCGAGACCGCCGTGGTCTGCGGCACGTGCACCGGGCAGGGCACGGCGAACGGCACGCACCCGTCGATCTGCGACACCTGCAACGGACGCGGCGAGGTGCAGCAGGTGCAGCGGTCGTTCCTCGGTCAGGTCATGACGACCCGCGCCTGCCCCCGCTGCGCCGGGCTCGGCTCGGTCATCGAGCACCCGTGCGGCGAGTGCGGCGGCGACGGGCGGGTGCGCGCGCGCCGGACGCTCACCGTGAAGATCCCGGCCGGCGTCGAGAGCGGCATGCGCATCCGGCTCACCGGGGAGGGCGAGGTCGGCCCCGGCGGCGGTCCCGCCGGTGACCTCTACGTCGAGATCCACGAGCGCGAGCACCCGGTCTTCGTCCGCGAGGGCGACGACCTGCACTGCACCGTCACCCTCCCGATGACCGCCGCGGCTCTCGGCACGACGGTCCCCCTCGAGACCCTCGACGGCGAGGAGTCGCTCGACATCGCGCCCGGCACCCAGCCGGACGAGGTGCTCACCCTGCGCGCCCGCGGGGTGCCGCACCTGCGCGCGTCGGGACGCGGCGACCTGCACGTCCACCTGCGGATCCAGGTGCCGACCAAGCTCGACACGAAGCAGGAGGAGCTGCTGCGCGACCTGGCCCGGCTGCGCGGCGAGGAGCACCCTGCCTCGTCCGGCAAGGGCAACGGCCTGTTCGGACGCCGCCGGCGGTGAGCGCAGCGCTGTTCCTCTGCGACGACCTGTCCGGCGACGAGCTGTCGCTGACCGGCTCCGAGGGACGGCACGCCGCGACGGTCCGTCGCGTCAGGCTCGGCGAGGAGGTCCACCTCGCCGACGGTCGGGGGACCCGCGCCGTCTGCACGGTGGTGGCTCTCGAGCACGACGTCGTACGGCTCCGCGTCTCGACCCGGGTCACCGAACCCGAGCCGGTGCCGCGCGTGGTGCTGGTCCAGGCGCTCGCCAAGGGGGATCGCGGCGAGCTCGCCGTGGAGCTCGCGACCGAGGTCGGCGTCGACGAGGTGGTGCCCTGGTCCGCCGAGCGCTGCATCGTCAAGTGGGACGGGCCGCGGGGCGAGAAGTCCCTGTCCCGCTGGGCTTCCACGGCTCGCGAGGCCGGCAAGCAGTCGCGGCGCGCGCGTCACCCCGTGGTGTCGCACTGGGTCTCCACGGAGGAGCTGCTGGCCCGGGTGTCGGGCACCCCGACGCTGGTGCTGCACGAGGGCGCGTCCGCACCGCTCGCGTCCGTGGAGCTGCCGTCGTCGGGAGAGCTGCTGCTGGTGGTCGGGCCGGAGGGCGGCGTCACCGACCGGGAGCTGTCGGCCCTGACCGCTGCCGGTGCGGTGGCGGTGCGGCTGGGCAGCAGCGTCGTACGCACGTCCACGGCCGGTGCGGCGGCGATCGCGGTCGTGAGCGCGCGGACGTCCCGGTGGGCGTGAGTAGGTTGCGCGACATGCGGCGGTGGGGAACGGTCGTGGGGGTGCTCGCCCTGTGCCTGCTGCCGGCCGGACCCGCGTCCGCGCAGGAGATCCTGCCGCTGCCGTCACCCTCGTCGTCGCCGGAGCAGCCCTCTCCGTCGCCGTCACCCAGCCCGTCGCCCGAGCCACCGCCCTCGCCCAGCCCGGAGCCCGTGCGCTCCCCGTCCCCGCGCCCCGTGCCGAGCCCGGTCGTGACGTCGGCGGCGCCGTCACCCACCTCGTCGCCGTCGCCGGCCGCCGGTGGCACCAGCACCGCGCCCAGCCCGCTCGCCTCGGTCGCGGCCGAGGACCCCGTCACGGAGGAGGTGGCGGCGCCCCGGCTCGACCGCTACGTACGGTGGGCGCTCGCTCTGGCGGCGCTGCTCGGCCTCGCCGGGGCGGCCGGTCTCTACTGGACGAGGAGCCACCCCTGATGGACTGCCTGTTCTGCAAGATCGTCTCCGGCGACGTCCCTGCCGACGTGGTCGCCGAGACCGAGCGGACGGTGGCCTTCCGGGACATCGCCCCGCAGGCGCCGACGCACGTGCTCGTGGTGCCGAGGGAGCACCACGCCGATGCGGCGTCGTGCATCGCGGCCGACCCCGGGCTGATGGTCGAGGTGATGGCGGCGGCGGTCGTGGTGGCGCGGTCCGAGCGGCTCGACGGCGGCTACCGCCTGCTCGCCAACACCGGCAGCGATGCCGGGCAGACCGTCCACCACCTGCACGTCCATGTCCTCGGCGGCCGCGCCCTGGGCGCGCTCGGCTGAGTTCCGTCCCACCGCGCGGGTAATCTCGAGGAGTCTCAGCACCCACCCGAGAGCAGGCGAACGGCAGCCGCCGACCCCATGGCAGATTCCCGCCCGTCGACGCCGCACGTCGACCGCGTCATCAGCAAGATCGTCGTCCCGAGCGAGCAGTCCATGGTGGCGCTGCTGGGCAGCCGCGACGAGATCCTCCGTACCGTCGAGCGTGTCCTCATCAGCGACGTGCACGTCCGCGGGAACGAGATCACCCTCACCGGCTCGGCCAAGGACAACGCGCTGGGGGTGCTGCTGTTCGAGCAGCTGCTCGCGCTGCTCGACAAGGGCCAGCCGCTGACGGCCGACGCCGTCGAGCGCAGCCTGGGGATGCTGCAGCAGGCGGAGGGTCGCCCGGCCGAGGTGCTCAGCCTCAACATCCTGTCGAACCGCGGGCGCACGATCCGGCCCAAGACGGTCAACCAGAAGCGCTACGTCGAGGCGATCGACGCCCACACGATCGTCTTCGGCATCGGACCCGCCGGCACCGGCAAGACCTACCTCGCGATGGCGAAGGCCGTCCAGGCGCTGCAGGCCAAGCAGGTCAACCGGATCATCCTGACCCGTCCCGCGGTCGAGGCCGGCGAGCGCCTGGGCTTCCTGCCGGGGACGCTGAACGACAAGATCGACCCGTACCTGCGTCCGCTGTACGACGCGCTGCACGACATGCTCGACCCGGAGTCGATCCCGCGGCTCATGGCAGCGGGCACCATCGAGGTCGCCCCGCTTGGCTACATGCGCGGTAGAACCTTGAACGACGCCTACATCATCCTCGACGAGGCGCAGAACACGACCGCCGAGCAGATGAAGATGTTCCTGACCCGTCTGGGCTTCGGCTCGAAGATCGTCGTCACAGGTGACGTGACCCAGGTCGACCTGCCGGGCGGAGCGACCAGCGGCCTGCGCGTCGTGCGTGAGATCCTCGACGGCATCGAGGACGTCCACTTCGCGACGCTCACGAGCCAGGACGTCGTGCGCCACAAGCTGGTCGGCAAGATCGTCGACGCCTACGAGCAGTACGACGCCGACAACGCGCAGACCGGGCCCCGCCGCGCGCCCGGACGCCGCGACGACGCGAAGCGGTCGCGATGAGCATCGAGGTGGCGAACGAGAGCGGCGTCGCCGTCGACGAGCAGGGGCTCGTGCAGATCGCGCGGCACGTGCTCGACCGGATGGGCGTCTCGCCGCTGGCCGAGCTGTCGCTGCTGCTCGTCGACGTCGAGCAGATGGAGAAGCTGCACGTCCGCTGGATGGGCGAGGAGGGGCCGACCGACGTGCTGGCCTTCCCGATGGACGAGCTCGACCTGCGCGGCTCGCGCGGCGTCGGCCACGGCTCCGGCCACGGCAGCCCGGTCGACGGCGACGACGAGTCCCGGCCCGCGGTGCTCGGCGACGTCGTGCTCTGCCCCGAGGTCGCCGAGCGGCAGGGTCGCGACGCCGGCCATGGGACGCAGGCCGAGCTGCAGCTGCTCTGCACGCACGGCGTGCT
>SCTD01000160.1 GCA_004299215.1 Frankiales bacterium
GCCTCCGTGGTCGCCTCCGGCACGAACACCTGGGTCTTCTCGTAGCCGAAGGAGGGGGCGTTGCGGGAGTCGACGAACACGAAGCCGGCGGGCACGAGCTTGTCGCGCACCTTCTCGCCCAGTCCGGGGGTGCCGACGCCGTTGAGGACGAGCACCCGGTTGCCGCCCTCGCGCACGCCGTGCGGCACCGAGTCGGCCAGCAGCCGGTCGACCACCGTGGTCAGCCTCGGCGGGTCGACGCGGAACGCCTGGACGCCGCCGCCGGGGTCGATCGCGATGACCGGCAGGGAGTCGTACTGCAGCAGACCTGCCTCGTCGGCGACGGCCAGGCCGAGCAGGAACTCCGCCAGCGCCGGCAGCTCCATCGTCGTGACCGACCGGGGGCCGAGCACCTCGAGCTGGGCGGTGAGCTCGCTCGCCTCGCGCGGCAGCACGTTGACGAGACCGTCGAGGACCTCCTGCAGCCGGGCCAGCCGGGCCTGCTCCTGCTCCTCGGGCGCCAGGTAGAGCAGGAACTCCACCGCGCGGGCGCCGTCGAGGTTCTGCGTGCCGGCGTTGACCAGGACGGTCGCGCCGCGCACGACGGGGACGTCGACGTCGACCGGCACGCCGCCGAGCGCGTCGATGAGCTGGGCCAGGACGCTCGTCGTGACGACCCACCCGTCGTCGACGGTGACGCCGACGAGGTCGGAGAGGGCGTTGCGCGAGCCCTCCGGCGGCACCGTGCTGAGCGCCCGGCCGAACGTCAGCGAGCCCGTGCCCGGGACGGTCACCAGCACCTGCGGCGGGATGAGCAGCGCCGCCCCGGTGTTGGCCTCCGGGTCGCGCGCGAGCAGGGCGCTCGCGACCGCCGATCCGTTCTCGCCCTGCACCTGGAAGAGCAGCGTGCGCTGGGTGCGCTGCGGCTCCTGCGCCGTCGGCGGCGCCTGCGTCGTGTCCTGCGCCAGGTAGACCGCGAAAGCGGCTGCCAGCAGGGCGAGTACGACGACCAGCACCCCGGTCAGCTGCCGCCGGCGCCGGCGCCGCCTGCGGCGGAGCTCCAGCCGGCTGCTCCGGCTGCCCTCGGACTCGGTCACGCGGCGCTGCCGGTGTAGAGGTGCCGCTTGTCGATGTACTGCACGACGCCGTCCGGCACGAGGTACCAGATCGGGTGGCCCCGTCCCACCCTCGCGCGCACGTCGCTGGAGGAGATCGCGAGAGCCGGCACCTCGAGCAGCGTCACGGCACCTTCGGGGAAGGTGGCCAGGTCGACGTTCTCGTAGCCCGGACGCGTCACCCCGACGAAGTGGGCCAGCGAGAAGAGCTCGTCGGCGTTACGCCAGCCGAGGATCTGGGCGAGCGCATCGGCGCCGGTGATGAAGAACAGCTCGGCGTCGCCGAAGGCCTGGCGCAGCTCGCGCAGCGTGTCGATGGTGTACGTCGCTCCGGTCCGGTCCACCTCGATGCGACTGACGGAGAAGCGGGGGTTGCTCGCCGTCGCGATGACCGTCATCAGGTAGCGGTCCTCGGCGGGGCTGACCTCGCGGTCGGCCTTCTGCCAGGGGTTGCCGGTCGGCACGAAGACGACCTCGTCGAGGGCGAACTCGGACGCGACCTCGCTGGCCGCGGACAGGTGCCCGTGGTGCACGGGGTCGAACGTCCCGCCCATGACCCCGATGCGCCTGCCCATATGGCCGGAGCCTAGTGGTCAGACCAGGCGCCGCCGGGACGCGCGCCAGCCGAGTCGCAGGACGACGAACGCGACCGCCAGGCAGATGAGCAGGAGCACGCCGCGCCCGCTCAGCCGGATGAGCCCCTCCACCCCGGTGGTGAAGCCGTGCCAGGCGTCGGAGAAGGCCTTGGAGATGCCGTCGTCCGGCGCGGCCTTGGTCACGACCGGGTCGTCGGCCTCGGTCACCATCACCTCGAGAGTCGCCCGCTCGCTCTGCGCGGCCAGCACCCGGCGCTGCCCCTCGAGCCGGTCGATCTTGCCGGTCGCGTCGTCGATCCGCTGCTGCACGGCGAGCACGTCGCCGATGGTGCGCGCCCGGGACAGGATCTCCAGGAAGCGCTCGCGGGCCGCGGTGAGGGTGCGGATCTGGGTCTGCAGGTCGGCGTACTCCGCGGTGACGTCCTTGCCTGACGTCGTCGCGCTGCGCACCTCGGCGTCGAGCGAGCGGACCTTGGCGACGACCTCCTCGAACTGGTCGACCGGCACCCGCAGCGTCACGGAACCCGACGGGGTGTCGCCCAGCTCCTCGGTCTTGGCCACCGACACCTCGCCGCCGAACTGCTGGGCGAGCTGCTGCACCTCGGTGAGCACCGGCGTGACCCGGCCGTCGCCGACCACCAGCGCGATCGCACCGGTCTTCACGACCCGCGCCCCGTCGGCGGTGGGGGCGGCGGGGGCCGGCGCCGAGGCTGCAGTGCCTCCGCCGGCGGCGGCGGGCGCTGCGGCGCTTCCGGTGGCGGTGCCTCCGGTGGCGAGCAGCTTGTCGCTGTAGGCCTCGCGCGCAGCGCTCTCCCCCGCGGGCGTCCAGGTCGTGCCGGTCCACGTCGAGCCCGTCAGCTGCCGCGCGGGCGCTGTCCCCGCTCCGGCGGAGCTCTGCCGCTGGAACGCGTCGCCACCCGTCCCGCTGCCGTCACTGGACGGTCGCTCCGCACCGGCCAGCCTCCCGACCGTGTCGCCGCTGCCGCCGAAGACGGTCGCCCCCAGGGCGATCCCGCCCAGGACGACAGCGGCCGCGGCGGCCACCTGCAGCCGGCGGTGCCGGTAGAAGGGCACGACCTCGGCCTCGTCGGCGAGCTCGGCCCGGATGGCGTCCGGCCCGTCGTCCGGCACGTCGAACGACGCCGCGGCCTCGCCGAGCAGCGAGGTCAGGTCCTCGTCCGTGAGCGTCCCCATCACACGTTCTCCAGCTCGTCGTCGCGGACCCACGCCGACAGGCGGGGGTCGAGGGCGAGCCGCTGCCGGGCCTCGTGCAGACGGCTCTTCACCGTGCCGGGGCGGCGGTCGATCGCGGTCGCGATCTCCTTCTCGCTCAGCCCGGCGTAGAAGCGGAGCACCAGCGGCACCCGCAGGTGCTCGGGCAGCTCGGCCAGGGCGGCCAGCACGTCACCGGCCAGCTGGCTCTGCTCGGCCCGCTGCTCCGGCTCCGGTGCCAGGTCCGGCAGCGCCTCCAGACCGGCCGGTCCCACGTCCTTGCCCGACCGCGAGGTCGTCGACCGCGCCCGGCTCATGCAGGCGTTGACGACCACCCGGTAGAGCCAGGCCTTGCGGCCGTCGCCGGCCGGGATCGAGCCCCGGAACCGCCACACCCGCAGGAACGCCTCCTGCACCGCGTCCTCGGCGTCGTACGCGTCGCGCAGCACCAGGCACGCCGTCCGGTACGCGGTGGCGTAGTCCCGCGCGAGCCAAGCGTCGAGCTCGCCGTCGTCCATCGCGTCAGCCTCCACGACCGTCAGACGCGAGCCGGCCCGAATCGGTTCGATCCCGCCCGGCAGCCGGTCTCCCGGGGCGAATCCGATGATCACGCGGGACACGCCGGGCGAGTCCCCGGTGATCATGAGAATCGCCAGGAGCGACGGCGCCGTCCTACGTCGGCAGCAGGCGCTGGACGAACTCCTCGAGCTGGACGGCGTTGCGGCACTCGACCATCTCGATGACGTCGGCGTACTGGGCCGTCGCGCTGTCGCCGCTGCCCCAGTAGGCCGCGGGCTCGGGGTTGAGCCAGTAGGCGTGCCGCGACTTCTGCACCAGCGAGCGCAGGGTGGCGAGACCGGTCGCCCGGTAGTTGTTGCGCGCGTCGCCCAGGATCAGCAGCGAGGTCCGCGGCCCGACGGCGTCGGGGTAGTTCTCGGCGAACTTCTCGATCGAGTTGCCGTAGTCGCTGTGCCCGTCGAACCAGACGAGGTTGGCCTCGGCCGACATCCGGGCGAGCGCGTCCGCGACGTCGCCGCCGGGCGTGAAGAAGCGGGACACCTCGTCGACGGTGTCGATGAACGCGAACGCCCGGACCTTGGTGAACTGCTCGGACAGGGCGTACGCGAGCATCAGCGTGAAGTGGGCGAACCCCGCGACGGAGCCGGACACGTCGCAGATCACCGTGAGCTCGGGCTTGTGCGGCTTGTGCGGCCGGTGGTGGGTGACCAGCGGGACGCCGCCGGTCGCGAGCGAGGCCCGGACGGTGCGGCGGAAGTCGAGCCGGCCGGACCGGCCGAGCCGGCGCTTGGCGGTCAGCCGGGTGGCCAGCCGCCGGGCGAGCGGGAAGACCTGGCGGCGCAGCTCGGCCATGTCGTTGCGGCTGGCCCGCAGGAAGTCGACCTGCTCCGCCAGCGGCTGCACGACGTTCTTGCTCAGCGCCTCCGGGCCACGGTCCTCGGCGAGCCTGCGGCGTACCTCCGACTCGACCATCTCCTGGAACTGGCGGATCCGCTCGGTGATGGTCTGCCGGGCGACCTTCTCGGCCATCCCGCCGCGCTCCTGCCCGGCGAGCAGCGCCTCCAGCAGCGACGCCATCAGCGTCTCGGGCGACAGCCCGCGCAGCACCCGGTAGGAGAACCACGCCTGCCGGCCGGGCTGGGTGTCGGCCCGGCCCAGCTCGCTGACGGTGCGCCGCGCGAACGCGCGCATCGCGTCCTCGTCCCCGTCGAGCAGCAGGTCCCTGAGCATCGCCCGCAGCGCCTCGGTGTCGGGCGGGCCGTCGCCGTCGAGCTCGTCGAGATCGACCTCACCGTCGGACATCTCGCGCGCCGACGGCTCGCCGGTCACCGGCGGGAACCACAGGTCGAAGAGCGTGTCGAAGGCCCGCCGGTGCGCCGGCCGCTTGAGGACGGTGGCGGCGTAGGCGGCCCGCAGGTGCTCGCGGTCGAGCAGGTCGACGACGCCCAGCGCGCGGGTCGCGTCGAGCACCTCGGCCAGCGAGATGTTGAG
>SCTD01000161.1 GCA_004299215.1 Frankiales bacterium
GCACCCTCGGCGGCCTCACCGAGGCGGTCCGCGACTTCGCCGCGGAGATGCGGGAGGCGATGAGCGAGCGCGAGGACGAGCTCCGCGTCTCGCTGGGCCTCGACGGCAGCCACGACCTCGTCGACTACGTCGACCCGGGCCACACAGGCGGCATGGAGCCCGACGTCCGATGACGATGTCATCGGCGGACATCCGCCAGCGGTTCCTCGCCCACTTCGAGAAGTACGAGCACACGGTCGTGCCCTCGGCCTCCCTGATCGCGGACGACCCGACGCTGCTGCTGGTCAACGCCGGCATGGTGCCGTTCAAGCCGTACTTCCTGGGGGAGGTGCCGCCGCCGTACAAGCGCGCCACCAGCGTGCAGAAGTGCGTGCGCACCCTCGACATCGAGGAGGTCGGCAAGACCACCCGGCACGGCTCGTTCTTCCAGATGGCCGGCAACTTCTCCTTCGGCGACTACTTCAAGAAGGGCGCGATCGACCTCGCCTGGATGCTGCTGACCGGCTCGGTCGACGAGGGCGGCTACGGCATGGCCGAGGACCGGCTGTGGGCGACCGTCTACCTCGACGACGACGAGGCCTTCGAGCTCTGGAGGAGGTACGTCCCCGAGTCCCGGATCCAGCGCCGCGACAAGGCCGACAACTACTGGCACATGGGCGTGCCCGGGCCGGGCGGCCCCTGCAGCGAGATCTACTACGACCGCGGCTCCGAGTACGGCCGCGAGGGCGGGCCCATCGCCGACGAGGACCGCTACCTCGAGGTCTGGAACCTCGTCTTCATGCAGGAGCAGCTGTCCGCGGTGCGCAGCAAGGTCGACTTCGACATCGTCGGGCCGCTGCCGGCGCAGAACATCGACACCGGAATGGGCCTGGAGCGCGTCGCGACCGTCCTGCAGGGTGTCGACAACCTCTACGAGATCGACACCTCGCGCGAGATCCTCGACCGGGCAGCGGATCTCACGGGTGCGCGCTACGGCGCTGCCGTCGACTCCGACGTGCGACTGCGGGTCGTGGCCGATCACGCCCGCACGGCGCTGATGCTCATCGGCGACGGCGTGACCCCCTCCAACGAGGGCCGTGGCTACGTGCTGCGCAGGATCCTGCGCCGCACCGTCCGCTCGATGCGGCTGCTGGGCGCGGGCGAACCGGTGATGGCCTCGCTGATGGAGGCCTCGATCAGCGCGATGGGCCCGCAGTACCCCGAGCTGGTCTCCTCGGCCGGCCGGATCACCACCGTCGCGGTCGCGGAGGAGGGCAGCTTCCTCGAGACCCTCACCAAGGGGGCGACGGTCTTCGACTCGGCGGTCCCGGCGGCCCGCGCCGCGGGTGGCGTCCTCTCGGGTGACGCCGCCTTCTCGCTGCACGACACGTACGGGTTCCCGATCGACCTCACCCTCGAGATGGCGGCGGAGCAGGGGCTGTCGGTCGACGAGGAGGGCTTCCGGTCGCTGATGGCCGAGCAGCGGTCCCGGGCCAAGGCCGACGCGAAGGCCAAGAAGACCGGCGGTGCCGACCTCGGTGCCTACCGCTCGCTGCTGGAGACGGCCGGTGGGACGGAGTTCACGGGGTACGCCGAGGTGTCGTCCGAGGCGGTGCTGCGCGGGCTGCTGGTCGACGGGGCGCTGGCCCCGTCCGCGGCCGAGGGATCCGTGGTCGAGGTCGTCCTCGACCGCTCGCCGTTCTACGCCGAGGCGGGTGGCCAGAAGGCGGATGCCGGCCGGATCGTGCTGCCCGACGGCTCCGAGCTCCTCGTGGGCGACGTGCAGCACGCACTGCCCGGGCTGACCGTGCACAAGGCGCGGGTCGTGTCCGGGGAGGCGCGGGTCGGCACCTCGGTGCTCGCCAAGGTCGACGTCGAGCGGCGCCGGTCCATCTCCCGCGCCCACACGGCCACCCACCTGGTGCACACGGCCTTCCGGGCGGCACTGGGGGAGCAGGCCACCCAGGCCGGCTCGGAGAACAACCCCGGCCGCTTCCGCTTCGACTTCGCGTCACCGTCCGCGGTGCCGGCGTCCGTGCTCGCCGACGTCGAGCAGGAGATCAACGAGATCGCGCTCGCCGACCTCGAGGTGCGGGCCTTCGTCACCTCGCAGGACGAGGCGCGCCGGCTGGGCGCCATGGCCCTGTTCGGCGAGAAGTACGGCGACCAGGTCCGCGTGGTCGAGGTC
>SCTD01000162.1 GCA_004299215.1 Frankiales bacterium
CTGGAAGACCTCGACCCACGGCCCCGGCGTCGGCAGCGGGAGCAGTCGGCCGATCCGCAGCGGCACGTAGAGCTTCGCCGGGACCGAGCCGTGCGCGCGCACCCAGGTCGTCGTGAGGAGCACGTCCACGGGGACGAAGAGGTAGACCACGACGCGCAGCACGGCGACCCGGGCCAGGGGAGCGGGCGCCAGCAGCCAGCCGGTCATCGCCGCCACCGTGCCACGACCCGCTCGCGCTCGCGGCCGGTCGGTCGGCTGTCCCGCAGCTCGTACACCCGCTCGACGACGCGCACCTCCGCGTAGGCCGGCTCGTCCGGCCGGAGCCGGTCGTGCGCGGCCGACAGCGCGCCCAGCAGCGACGGGTCGGCGCGGAAGCGGGTCGCCTGACCCTCGACCTCGGCCCGCTTGAGACCGGTCGACCGCTCGTCCACGACGCGCACCCGCCCGGTCGCGTCCACCGCCTCGACGCGGCTCGACACGACCGTGCCGTTGGGGTCGTCGCGGGTGGAGTACATCCGGAACGGGCCGAAGGGGAAGTCGTCGTCCTGGCCGACCGCGGTGCCGGCGAGCGTGAGCACCGCGAGCAGCAGCGTGAGCCCGACGCGGACGCGGCGTCCGGTGGCGCTCAGCACGCGGGGCAGCCTAGCCAGCAGAGGGGAGTCGTCACTCAAGGTGACGGCCCGGCCGGTCGAGAACTCGGACAACTGCTCACGATTCGAGGTCCTGACGTGCGACTGCGCTCACTGTCCGTAGCCCTGCTCACCGGAGTGATCCTCGTGCCGGTCGGGGCGTCGAGCGCCTCCGCCGCCACCGGGGACTCGCTGCCGACAGCCTCCGCGCAGGTCTACAAGAGCAGCGTCAGCAAGCGCGCGAAGCGGGCGGACTACCTCGCCAGCCGCACGGTCACCCCGAAGCCCGCGCCCGTCGTCAAGCCGCCGACGACGTCCGTGACGACGCCCGCGCCGACCGTGTCCTACGCCCAGCGGGTGCTCGACGCCACCAACCGCGAGCGCACCAGCCGGGGCCTGCGCGCGCTGGGCTTCTCCTCGTGTGCTGACGGCTACGCCAACACCTGGGCGCGCGCCCTGTCCGTCGCGGGCTCGCTGTCCCACCAGTCCCTGTCCCCGATCCTGGCGACCTGCGGGGCGCGCAGCGTCGGGGAGAACGTCGCCTACGGCAACGTCTCCGCCGAGGAGATGGTCCGGATGTGGATGAACTCCGCCGGCCACCGCGCCAACATCCTGAACGCCGGCTTCACGCACATCGGCATCGGCGACGTCACGACCGCCACCGGCCGCGTCTACGGCGTCCAGGTCTTCCTCACCCTCTGAGCGTCCGCGTCCCGGCTGCGCCCGGTCGTCCTGGACTGAGCACCCAGGAGGACCGGGCGCCGTCATGCCCGGGGAGAGGCCCTCTTCGGGTCAAGTTGACATAGTGTCGATTATCGGCGATCGCCGGGAGGGGTGCTAGACCGGCCGGCCCTCCACCAGGTGGCGGCGGCCGCGCGCGTCCAGCAGCAGCGGGACGACCGGCTCGGCGGCCTGCCCCAGGTCGACCCGGACGTCCTTGCCGACGCGGCGGGCGGCGATCCCGTGCAGCCGCAGCACGTC
>SCTD01000163.1 GCA_004299215.1 Frankiales bacterium
CGGGACCGCCGGCGCCGGCCATGACGCGGGTGCGCTCGGCGGCGGCGGTCCCGCCGTCGCGGCGCCCGCGCCGGTGACCGAGCCCGGCCCGACGCGCAGCCGGGCCGGCCAGATCGGCCTGCTGCTGACGCTTGTCGGCGCCGTCGTGCACACCGGCTCCGTGGTCACCCGCGGCCTCGCGGCCGACCGGGTGCCGTGGGGGAACATGTACGAGTTCTCGTCCGCGGTCGCCCTCACCGCCGTCGTGTGCTTCCTGGTGCTGGTGGCGACAGGCAAGGTGGAGCGCGGCCTGGGCGCCTTCGTGATGGTGCCTGTCGTCCTCTACCTCGGGCTCGCCGGCACGGTGCTCTACACCGCAGCCGGCCCGCTGGTGCCGGCCCTCGACTCGTACTGGATCAAGATCCACGTCTTCGCGGCGGTGCTCTCCTCGGGCGCCTTCATGCTGTCGGGCGTCATCGCGCTGCTCTACCTGCTGCGCGCCCGCCACGACGAGCGGGTCACCGCGGGGGAGCCGGTCCGGTTCCCCGTCTCGATGGGCGCCTCGCTGCCGCCGGCGGCGACGCTGGACCGCGTGACGTACGCCGTCATCGCGTTCGCCTTCCCGATCTGGACCTTCGCGATCATCGCGGGGGCGATCTGGGCCGAGTCGGCCTGGGGCCGCTACTGGGGGTGGGACCCCAAGGAGACCTGGTCGTTCATCACCTGGGTGCTCTACGCCGGCTACCTGCACGCGCGGGCGACCGCCGGCTGGAAGGGCACGAAGGCGGCCTGGATCGGCGTGGCCGCGGCCGTCGCCCTGGTGATCGACTACTACGTCGTCAACATCTTCGTGGTGGGCTTCCACTCCTACGCCTAGGAGGACGCCCGGGCGCTACTCCTCGCGCGGGTCGCGCAGCCGGCGGTCGAGGTCGCGCAGGAACTCCGCGTCGTCGTCCGGCGAGCTCTGCCGCGGCGGCGGGCCGGGCGGAGTCGCGGCCGGCCGCCGCCGGCCGAGCAGGAACCACAGGGCGGCGAGCAGCAGCAGCGCGAGGAAGCCGTAGACGAGGAGCACGTACGGTCCAACGCTCGAGCGGCCGGAGACGATCCCCGGTCAGGCGTCCGGATCGGCCTCGTGGGCCCGGCGCTCCTGCTCCGCCCGGCGGCGCTGCTCCTCGGCCCGCTCGCGCAGCGAGCGCAGGAACGCCTCGTCGTCGTCGGGGGAGGAGGCGGTGGCGCGGCCCGGCCGGTCGTACTCCGGCGGGATCCGGCCGGCGTTCCCCTTGTAGGGCACCGAGCGGGCCGGACCCTGCGGGCGACCGGCGACCAGCCAGGCGACGCCGCCCACGATCGGGAACAGCAGCGCGAGCACCAGCCAGACCATCTTGGGCAGGTTGCGGACCTGGTCCTCGGGCGTGGTGATGATGTTGAGCACGCAGTAGACGACGAGGCAGAGCTCGACGACCAGCAGCGCGCCGGCGCCGTACAGCACGACGTCCCCCCTTCGCGTCGCGCGAGGGTAGTCCGTCTAGAGAGCCGCGGTCGTCCGCACCGGCTGGGGCTGCGCCGGGATCTCGCCCGCGACGGTGCGGCCGCCCTCGAGCAGCGCGCGCACCTCGGACTCGCGGAAACGGCGGTGACCGCCGGGCGTGCGGATGCTGCTGATGCGGCCGGCGGCCGCCCAGCGCGTCACCGTCTTCGGGTCCACGCGGAACAGCGAGGCGACCTCGCCGGGCGTGAGCAGGCGTCCCCGCCCCTGGGTGTCGTCCATGTCATATCCCCCTTACCCGGGGGCCACCCCCGGTGCTTTCCCTCGGCAACGAGTGAATCGCGCATCGGTGACGGTCGGTCGTGAAACGGACAACATTCGAATGCCTTAGGGAAGGGTCACCTAACATCGCCGCATGGACCTGCTGCTCTTCACCGTCGACCCCCGCTTCGCGGCCGGCTGCGTCGCAGCCGGTGCCGCCGGGGTGGTGGTGGACTGGGAGCGGCGCGGCAAGGCGCGCCGGCAGGCCGGCGAGGACACCCAGATCAACGGCGACACGCCGGCGGACCTGGCAGCGGTCCGTGCGGCCACCCCCGGGCGCGTGGTCTGCCGGGTCAACGGCGCCGGCTCGTGGACGGCCGCCGAGGTCGACCTGGCCGTCCGGCTCGGCGCCGACGAGGTGCTGCTGCCGATGGTCCGCCGGCCGGAGGAGGTCGACCTGGCGCTCGAGGCGGTGCGCGGGCGCTGCGGGGTCGGCATCCTCGTGGAGACCCAGGACGCCGTCGACCGCGTCGAGGAGCTGGCCGACCGGCCGCTGTCCCGGCTCTACCTCGGCCTCAACGACCTGCGGATCGACCGGGGCAGCACCGACCTGTTCGCCCCGCTCGTCGACGGCACGGCGGACCGGGTGCGCGCCGCCTGCTCCATGCCCTTCGGGGTGGCCGGGCTGACGCTGCCCGAGGCGGGCCGGCCGGTGCCGAGCCGGCTGCTCGCGGGCGAGCTGGCCCGCCTGGGGGCCGGCTTCACCTTCCTGCGCCGCTCCTTCACGGCCGACGTCGCGGGCCGGGAGGTCGCCGTCGAGGTGCCGCGGATCCTCGCCGCCTGCGCCGCGGCGGCCCGGCGCAGCGAGGCCGAGGTGGTCGCCGACCGCGCCGAGCTCGTCGCCGCGGTGGGAGCCCCGGTCGCGCTTCCCCAGCCGGCGTGACGCGCGCGCTGGTCACCGGCGCCGGAGGCTTCGTCGGCCGGCACCTGTGCGCGCGGCTGCTCGCGGACGGCTGGGACGTGTGGGGGACGGTGCGCCCGGGCTCGTCCGCCCCGCCGGGCGTGCACCCCCTCGGGGTCGACCTGACGGACCCGGGCGCGCTGGTGCAGGCGGTGCGGCAGGCGGCTCCCGACGTGGCCTTCCACCTCGCCGCAGCCCGTGCCAAGGCCGACGCGGCCGAGCGGGCCGCCACCGCGGCGGTCAACACCGACAGCGGCCTCCACCTGGTGGAAGCCCTGCCGGCGTCCTGCGGTGCCGTGGTCCGGCTGGGCTCGTCGACGGAGTACGCCGAGGTCGACGGCCCGATGGACGAGACCGCGCCGCTGCACCCGCGCGGCTTCTTCGGCGCGACCAAGGCCGCCGGCTCGCTGCTGCTGGCGGCGGCTGCGGCCGAGCGCGGGATCCGGTCGGGCGTGCTGCGGGCGTTCCAGGTCTACGGACCCGGCGACCACCCGGGCCGGTTCGTGCCGACCGTCCTGCGCGCGGCCCGCAGCGGAGAGGAGCTGCCGCTGACCGGTCCCGGGCAGCGACGCGACTGGGTGCACGTCGACGACGTGGTCGCGGCCTGCGTGCTCGCCGCGGCGGCCGACGACCTGCCGCCCGGTCAGGTGCTCAACCTCGGCACCGGCGTGCAGACCGCCAACGAGGAGCTCGTCGCGCTGGCCGCCGAGGTCACCGGCCGCGAGCTCCGCACCCGCGTCGGCGCCCACCCGGGCCGCTCCTGGGACGCGTCGTCCTGGGTCTGCGACCCGTCCCTCGCCCGGGAGCTGATCGGCTGGGAGCCCCGGCTCGACCTGCGCGCCGGGCTCGCCGCGACCTGGGCTGCCGGCGGATGAGGGTCGCCGTCGTCGTGCCCGTCTACGGCAACGAGGTGACCCTCGAGCCCCTGGTCACCCGGCTCGCCGCCGCGCTGTCCGACCACGACTGGTCGGTCCACCTGGTCGTCGACGCCTCCCCGGACCGCAGCGCGGCCGTCGCCTCCCGGCTGGGTGCCGACCCGCGGGTCGTGCCGCAGGTGCTGCCGGTCAACGTCGGCCAGCACCGCGCCCTCGCCGCCGGGCTCGCCGCCGCCGACGGCGCGGACGCCTGGGTCTGCCTCGACGCCGACCTGCAGGACCCTCCCGAGGCCGTGCCTGCGCTGCTCGACCGGCTCGCCGCCGGCGACGTGGCCGCCGTCTTCGCCGGCCGGCGAGGGTCCTACGAAGGGCCGGTCCGGCTGCTGACCGGCCGGCTGCACCGGGCCCTCGTCTCGCGGCTCACCGGCCTGCCGCCGGACGCCGGGGCGTTCCTCGCGCTCGACGGCCGCGCCCGGGGGGCGGTCCTCCGCCTGCAGGCGCCGTCCCTGGTCGCCGCCATCGGGGCGGCCCGGCTGCCGGTCGCGAGCGTTCCCGTCGAGCGCGCCCCGCGCGAGGTCGGCCGCTCGGCCTGGACCGCCCGAGCCCGGCTGCGCCAGTCCGTACGCACGCTGGCCTGGACCCTCCGGAACCGCTAGTCAGCGGGCCCAGCGCTGCAGGACGAGCCAGGAGCTCGACCCGCGGAAGGTCCGCTCCCCCTCGAGCCGCAGCCCGGCCGCCCGCAGCAGCACGTCGTCGTCCGACGCGCGCAGATCACCGTCGCGGGAGGCCTGCCGGAGCAGCCACACCACGTCGGCGCCGGCCGGCGGGTCGCCGGGCGGCACGGCGTACGGCAGGGACTGCGGGGCGTACTGCTCCAGCGCGAGAGCGGCCCGCCGGTCGACGGCGACCACCGGCTCGCCAGGTCCGGCCAGCGCCGCCAGCGCCTGCACGGCTCCCCGGGCGTCCTCGCGCGGACCGCGGTCCAGCAGCGGTGCGGCCGCGACGAGCGACACCACGGCGACCACCCCGACCGCGGGGCCCGGCCACCGCGAGCCGGCCAGGCCGACCGCGGCGAGCACCGCCAGGCCGAGCAGCGCGGGCAGCAGGTAGCGCGGGACGAAGACCGGCCGCGCCAGCTCCGCGAGGGTGACCACGAGCAGCGGCAGAGCCACCCAGCAGGCGCCGACGACGGCGGTCCGCCGGGCCCTGCCGTCGCCGCGACCCGCGACCAGCCCGGCCAGGCAGGCCGCCAGCGTCGCCGCGAGCAGCAGCACCGAGTCGCGGGTCCAGGCCCGCAGCGACAGCCACGGCACCGCCCCGCCGGTGTCGCCGATCCAGCCGGTCGTCACCCCGCCGTCGTCCTGCGCGGTCGCGAGCGCGACGAGGGCGAGCGCGGGGAGCGCGGCCACGGCCGAGACCAGGAGCAGCGGGAGCGCCGACCGGCGGCGCAGCATCAGGCCGGCCAGTGCCAGCCCGGCCACCACGGGCAGCGCGAACCAGTGCGCGAGACCGGCCGTGGTCGCGCCCAGGCCGTACGCCCACAGCCGCCCGCCGTCGAGCCACCGGGCCAGTCCGAGCGCCGTGCCGCAGGTGGCGAGCATCGCCAGGCCGTAGCCACGGGCCTCGACGGAGTACTCGAGGACGAGCGGGTTGGTCGCGGCCAGCAGGCCGGCGGTGACGCCGGCGGTCGATCCGCCCAGCCGCGCGACGGCTCGGGTCAGCAGCGCGACGGCCGCGACGGCAGCCAGCAGGGAGAGCCCGCGCAGGCTGGTCTCCCCCGGCTCCAGCCGGGTCAGTGCCAGCCAGCCGTGGACGGCGAGGTAGTACGGCGCGTTGTAGGACGGCGGGACGTCGACCAGGTAGCCCACCGTCCCCTCGCCGGTGCGCACGGCCTCGAGCAGCCGGTCCAGCGGGACCCGCGCGACGTGGGCCGTGAAGAGCTCGTCGTACCAGAGGCTCGGCCGCCGCAGCAGCAGCGCGGAGCCGAGCAGGCCGAGCACCGCGGGCGGGAGGAGCAGCGCCCACCGGTCCCTGCTCACTCCCACAGGCCTCACTCCCACAGGCTAGGCGCCGGACAAGCTCGGGCAGAGGCCGCGCACGTACGCGGACCGTGACGGGTAGGGCACAGATAGTCTTAATAGGCCATGGTCGAACTGGGACAAGCCGACGATCCTGCTTACGACCCCCGGTGGCTCCTGTCGCCGGTCCGCTCACCGTCGCCAGCTTGGAGACCCCGTGCGTCCCTCACCCCTTCTGTCTGCGGCCGCCGCCGCGGCCCTGCTCGCGGCTGTTGCCGGTCCGGCCACCGCCGCGACCACCTCGGCGCCCGCCAAGGGCGTCGCCAGCTCGTCCGTCACGCTCCTCTCGGTCGCGGCCGGCGGTCACACCGTCAGCGCCGGCACGCTCGAGCTGCTCTCCGACATGCTCGGTGCCGAGGCCGTCGCCCGGATCCTGCTCACCCCGCTGACCGCGGACGGCACGGCGTACGGCCAGCAGACCGTGACGCCGGCCCAGTCCCCGGTGTCCGCACCGGCGGTCAGCACCGGCGCGGTCGCCCCCGCCCTCGACGGCCTGCTCGGCGTCACCAGCCCGGTCCTCGAGGCCGAGGCCGACGCCACGAACGGCGAGCCCTCCACGCTCGCCGGCGCCACGTCGTTCGGCGGCCTCACCGTCATCGGGCTGCCGGTGACCCTCGACGGCGCCCTCGACACCGCCTCGTCCGTGAGCAAGACCGCCGGCGCGACCAGCGAGAAGATCGTCTCCGTCGAGGGCCTCGCGCTGCCCAGCGTCGCCGACCTGCTCGGCGCCCTCGGCCTCGACCTGTCGGCCCTGCCGATCGAGGTCCTCACGGAGCTCCTCGACGAGCTCGGGCTCGTGAACACCGCGGTCGACACGGCCCAGGCCGCGCTCGACCAGGCCACCGCCGCGATCCAGGCGCAGATCGACGCCGCTCAGGCGCAGGTCGACGCCGCTGCCGCCGCCCTGGCCGCCGAGACGGCGAAGCTGGCCGGTCCGCAGAGCCAGCTGGCCGCGGCCGAGGCCGACCTCGCGACCAGGACCGCCGCGCTCGCTCCGCTGCAGGCCGCGCTGGCCTCCGCGCAGCAGCAGCTGACGGCGGCGAACCAGCCCGTCGTCGACGCGACGAACGCGCTCAACGCCGCGCTGGCCGCCATCGGCCTGCCCGCGGGCACGCCGCTCAGCAGCGTCCCGCTGCTGCAGCAGGCCGCGATCGCGCCGCTCTACGCCGCGGTCACCGCTGCGCAGACGGCTGCCGCCGCGTCCATCACCGCCGCGACCGCCGCCGTCACCCAGGCCACCTCCGACCTGGCCGCGGCCCAGTCGCTGGTCGACGCCGCCCAGGCGGCCGTCACCCTGCTCAGGAACACGATCGCCACCATCCAGACGGCGATCGACGGCCTGCAGGCCACGCTCGACGCCGCGCTCGCCGCGCTGAACGCGATCCTGGACGGCGTCCAGGCCGAGATCGACGCGCTGCTCGGCGCCGTCACCGCGGTGCTCGACGGCACCCCGCTGGTCAGCTTCGACAGCCTCACCGTCCTCACCGAGGCCACCACCACCAGCAACACCGAGGGCGGGCAGACCGCCCGCATCGTCGGCGGCGAGATCGTCGGCCTCGAGGTGCTCGGCACCGACGTGCTGTCGAACGTCCTCGGCACCTCCTCGGTCGACCTGCTCGACCTGGTCGGCGGCACCCTGGACCAGGTCAACGGCCTCATCGCCGACCTGACCGGCACGCTCTCGAGCGTGCTGTCGACGGTCCCGGCGTTCCCGACGCTGTCCATCCCGGCGCCCGAGGTCGGCGTGCTGACCACGTCGTCCAGCACGAGCATCACGGACGGCTTCGGCGTCGCGAGCACCGCCGTCAAGGGCCTGTCGATCACGCTGCCCTCGGTGAGCATCCCGACCGCGCTGGCCCTGCCGGGCGCGGCCGACCTGCCCGCCCTCGACGGCATCACCCAGGTCGCCGGGCTGCTCACCAGCGCGCCGGTCAGGATCGACCTGGCCACGCTGGCCGCGCAGTCCCGCTTCGCCCCGGCCGTCGTCGCCGCTCCCGGCACCGGCACCCCCGGCACGGGGACCCCGGGCACCGCTCCGCAGCTGCCGCAGACGGGCATGACGCAGGGCCTGGCCGCGCTGGGTGTCGCCCTGATGGTGGCGGCGGCTGTCGCCCACCGCCGCCGGGTGGAGCTCGACGCCGCCTAGCAGCACCCTCGTACGTCCCGGGCGCCGTCGCACCTGCCGCAAGGCGGGTGCGGCGGCGCCCGTCGTCGTACGCCCCACCCCGGGCGTACGAAGATCATCCGCAGCATCCCCGTCCACACCACCCTCGGCTGCCGCTGACGACGGCGATCCTGCGGATGATCAGCAAGCTCAGCGTGGATCAGCCGTACGGCGAACCCGCCTAGGCTGGACGGCATGACCGACAGCACCGGCAGCACCCCCACCCCGAGCCCCGGCAAGGCGTTCGCGATCTACTCGGCGCTGCGGCTGGCGCTGCTGGTGGTGTCCTTCGCGCTGCTCCGCGTCATCCTCGGCGCCGGCAAGGACCTGCTCGTGATCGGCGCGGCGGTGCTGCTGAGCGCCATGCTGAGCCTGGTGCTGCTCAGGAAGCAGCGGGACGACTTCGCCCGGGCGTCGATGGCCCGCGCCGAGGAGCGCCGCGCGGCCAGGTCCGCCCGCCGGACGCGGCTCGACGAGACCGGGACGAGTCCGGACAAGACCGGCACCTGACACCGGGCAGGAAGCCGCCGCCCGACGGCGAAGTGACGCGGGGACCTGCCGCCGACGCCACCACCCCCGGCGCCGGCGGCCCTGACCCGTGAGAGGACGCCTTCGTGCGCCGCCCCCTGCTCGCCGTCGCCGCCGCCACCGCGCTCGCCGCCGGCGCCGCCTTCGGTCCCGCCGCCACCGCGGCAACCCCCGTCGACCCGCTCGCCTACGGCTTCCAGGGCGAGGGCGGTCTGCTGGCCACCGACGCCGACCTGCGCGAGGGGGCCGTGCGCCCGACGGCCGCCCAACGCGGGGCGGTCGACGCCCTCGGCGCCCGGGCCGTCTGGAACGCCTTCGGCACCCCCAAGGTGCTCACCCGCGACGACGCGGGCTACCTCAGCGAGCCGCGCGCGGGCGCACCCGCCGACGCGGCCCGCGCCTTCGTGCGGGACAACCTGGCGCTGTTCGGGCTGCCCGCGGAGCTCACCACGCCCGAGGCGCTGACCGTCACCAAGGACGTCCCGCTCCTCGAGGGCCCCGAGCTGCGCGGCAAGATGACGGGCGCCCACTACCCCGACCGCGCCGCGCCGCACGTCGTCACGCTCCAGCAGGTCTTCGCCGGCGCTCCGGCCGGCCTCGACGGCACCGTGACCGTCGGCCTCGACCCGCAGAACCGGGTCGCCTTCGTGAGCTCCAGCCTCACCCGCGACGTGCGCGTCACCAACCGGGACCGCATCTCGCTGACCGACGCCTACCGCGCCGCGGCGACCGACGCCAAGGTCGACCTGACCGGGCTCGACCTCGACGTCACCGACCTGCGCACCCCGAAGGGCGCGGCCGTGCTGCGTCTCGAGGGCATCGCCGACCAGCAGACGGTGCGCCTCGTGACGCTCCCGACGCCGCGCGACGGCGTCCGGCTGGCCTACGAGGTGGTCGTCCTGCGCAGCACCCCCGGCGCCGAGCTGGGGGAGCACCCGTACGCCTACATCTCGCTCGTGGACGCCGAGACCGGTGAGGTGCTCCACCGGCGCAACCGCCTGCAGCACGCCGCCGATGCCGCCGGCTCGCCCGGGGCCGCGTCGGTGCCGTACTGGAAGGTCTTCGAGAACGCCCCTGACTTCCCGCAGGACGGCGTGCAGACGCCGGACAACCGGCTCTACTGGTGCTTCACCGCGGGGCCGGAGTGCAGCCGGGTCCTCGGTGAG
>SCTD01000164.1 GCA_004299215.1 Frankiales bacterium
CCCGCGCCGCCGGTCCAGGCGGAGCTGCCCGAGGGCTACCCCGCGCCGCCGCCCGGAGCGGAGCTCACCGCGGTCTCGGACGGGTCGATCACCGGCCGGGTGCGCGGTCCGGTGGACGTCACGACGGACCACTTCCGCGCGGAGCTGGAACGCCGTGGCTACGTCGTGCAGCGCGAGGAGGACGAGGGGCGGGCCGTGCTGATCGGCTTCTTCGGAGCCGCCGCGGAGGGGACCCTGACCGTCGCCGAGCTGATCTGCCCGCGCGGCAGCACCGGCTTCACCGTCGCCGTCCGGCGCGCCACCGGCTGACAGGGGCAGGAGGTCGCTCGACCGTGACGAAAGGGGACGGCGCAGACTGCTGACGGGCAGTCCGCCCCCGAGAGGACCTCCATGCGCTTCCGCACCCCCGCCCGCCGCGTCGCCGCCGCAGGCGCCGTCCTCGCCCTGGTGGCCGCCGCGACCCCGGTCGCCGCCGAGGTCACCTCGCCGACGACCGGCTCGCCGACCTTCGTCAGCTACGTCGCCCCGGCCGAGCTCGCCCGGTCCGCCGCGGAGCCCACGATCGGCGTGAACTGGAACACCGGGAAGGTCCTCTTCCAGGCCTACCTGGAGACCGACCAGGTCACCTTCGACGACAGCGTGTTCCCCGCGACGGCCTCGTGGAAGGACGTCAGCCGCCCGCCGACGGACGTCGTGAGCCTCGACCCGCTGCTGCACACCGACGAGGTCACCGGGCGGACGATGGTCACCCAGCTCGCGCCGCCCTGCAGCATCGCGGCCTTCACCGACTCCGACGGCGAGCCCACGGCGTCGAACCCCAACGGCTACCTGCCCGCGGCGGCCTGCGGCGTCGGCTCGAACTTCGACCACCAGACCGTGCACTACGGCAAGAGCGTCAACCCCAACCCGCTCTACGGTCCGGACCGGATCGCCTGGTACTGCTCGCAGGTCGTCGTGCAGTCCACCTGCTCGGTCAGCCGCAGCGGCGGCGTGGCCTTCGAGCAGAGCCGGCCCGTCTACACCTTCAAGGGCGACCTGTTCAGCGACCCGGTGGTGGTCGGCTGCGAGGGGCTGCACGGCCACCTCAACACCTCGCCGGTCGACGGCACGGCCTACCTGCCGAACTTCGCCTGCAACAACGCCGAGGACCTCGCGACCAACCGGCCCGCCGTGGTGGTCTCGCCCGACGAGGGGCTGACCTGGACGATCCGCCAGGTGCCCGACGGCACCTCCCCGAACTTCGACGCCGATCCCGCGGTCGACGTCGACGGCGGCAACCGCGCCTACCTCGCGTACGAGAGCGCGACCAGCAACCTGATGGTCGCGACCACGACGGACCGGGGCGCGACGTGGACGCCTTCCGTCGACCTCGGCGCTCCGTACGGCCTCGACAACGCCACCATGCCGACGGTCGTCGCCGGCAGCGACGGCCGCGCGGCCGTCGCCTTCCTGGGCACCGAGGCCGAGGCCCCGGACAACACCGAGGGCGATCCGGAGAACCAGCAGCTGTCCTTCGACCCCGACGGCGACGACCCGGAGGCCGGCTGGCACCTCTACCTGTCGACGACCTACGACGCCGGTGCGAGCTGGACCACGACGGACCTGACGCCGACCGACCCGGTGCAGCGCGGCTGCGTCTGGTGGGGCAGCGCGATCGCGTCCGATGGCCCGGCATGCGGCAGCAACAAGCGCAACCTGCTCGACTTCATCGACATCGCGATCGACGCGCAGGGCCGGGTCCTGGTCGGCTGGGCCGACGGCTGCGTGGCGCGCTGCGTGACCGAGGGCCACACCCGCAACAGCAACCTGACCTTCGCCGCCCGCGAGGAGCGGGACGCCGACCTGACGCAGCAGGAGTTCGACGAGCTCTACAGCCAGGAGGACATCGGCGTGATCACCCGCCAGTCCTGCGGTCTCGGCCTGCTCGAGGAGTTCGACGACGTCCCCGAGGGGCCGGCACTCACGTGCGTCCGCGCCACGGGCGGCGTCCCCGCAGCGCCCGCGACCCCGGACGGCGCGACGCCGTCCGCTCCCGTCGTGGACGCCGCCCCGGTCCGTGGCGGGCTGCCCGCCACCGGTGCGAGTCCCGCGCTCGCGCTCGGCGGCCTGCTCGTCCTGGCCGCGCTCGCCCTCACCCGTCGCCGCCCGACCACCCTGGAGAGCTGACGTGTCCTTCGACGACGCCGCCCTGCGGTCCGCCATGTCCGCCTTCGTGACGGCGGCCGACGCCCTCGACGCCGCCGCCGAGATCGGCGGTGAGCCGCGCGCGCTGCTCGACCTCGCCGAGGCGAAGGCCGTCGCCGGTCTGGCCCTGCGCAAGCAGCTCGTGGCTCTCGGCTGGACGGCCCCGGCGACTCAGCGCTCGACGACGTAGTCGGCCGGGTCGCGCGGCGGCCGCGGCGCGGGCCCGGTCGCTGCGTGCCCGATGGCGACCGCGCCCATCGGCTCCCAGGTCGGCTCGAGGTCGAGCACCTCGCGCACGACGTCGGGGCAGAACAGCGTGCTGCTGACCCAGGCGCTGCCGAGGCCCTCGGCTG
>SCTD01000165.1 GCA_004299215.1 Frankiales bacterium
GTGGCGGTGGGCATGCGGCGTACGACGGGCAGGATGGCCGCGCGGATCCCGGCTGTCCCCGCTTTTTCCAGAACCGGGCGACGAAGTGTCGGCTTCGTCACCAATGCCGGAGGCAATCCGGCCGGCCCCTCGGCACGAACGCCCGGGCATGACGATCGACGTCGAGGCGTTCGCCGCCTCCGCCCGCCCGGTGAGATTCGACGACCTGGACCTGGCCAACGCCTTCCGGGACCGGCCGCTGATGCCGGAGACGCTGCGCTGCCTGCGCTACATGCACGACATCGAGAGCCACACCGTCTGCTACCTGCGCGACCTGCTGCTCACCGAGTCGCACCGCGACCCCCGCATCACCACCTTCCTCACCACCTGGGCGTGGGAGGAGCAGTGGCACGGCGTGGCGCTCGGCAAGGTGCTCGAGGCGCACGGCGAGGTCGCCGGCAACGAGCGGGTGTCCGCCACCCGTCGCGCGCTCGGCGTCAAGGACCGCCTCGCCCCGCTGCTCAACACCCTCGGCAGCGTGCTCGCACGTCGTGACTTCGTCGCCGTGCACATGACGTGGGGCGCGCTCAACGAGTGGTCGACCCAGGCCGGCTACGCCCGGCTCGCCGAGCTCGACGACCACCCGGTGCTGGTCGAGCTGCTCGAGCGCATCCAGCGCCAGGAGGCCCGGCACATCGCGTTCTACGCCACCGAGGCGCGCGAGCGGCTGGCCGAGAGCCCCCGTGCGCGCAGGCTCGTCCGGCTCGCGCTCACCCGCCTGTGGGCACCGGTGGGCAGCGGCGTGGTCCCCAAGGAGGAGACGGCCTTCCTCGTGCAGCACCTGCTCGGCGGCGAGGGCGGCGACGCGTGGGTGAAGAAGCTCGACCAGCGCCTCGAGCGGCTTCCTGGCATGGAGGGCATGAAGCTCGTCCAGGGAGAGGTCCAGCGCTGGTACGCCGTCGCGGCCTAGTCCTGCGGCCGGCCGCGTGGCACCCGCAGCCCCAGCAGCGCGCAGGCCGTCACCACGACCGCGCTGACCACGAGCGAGGTGCCGAAGCCGGCGGCGGAGATCAGCAGGCCGGCGCCGACGGGCCCGATCACCGAGCCGAGGTCGCTCGCCATCTGCCACACCGCGATGGGACGCCCACCCCTTCCCTGCACGACGTCGCCGACGATGGCCGCGGGGGCGACTCCGAGCAGTGACCCGCCGGCGGCGAAGAGCACCATCGACAGCATCAGCCCGATCGCGCCGTCGGACATCGCGAGCGCGGCCAGCGCGACCGCCGTCACCAGCCCGCCGCCGACGAGCGTGGTCCGCCGACCGATCGTGTCCACGGCCTTGCCCGCCGGCAGCAGCAGCACCGCGGACACGAGAGCCGCGACCGCGAACGCCGCCCCGATCCAGCCCGGTGGAAGGTCCATCCCCTGCACGACCAGCAGGGGCACGACCGTGCTGCGCACGCCGAGAACGCTGAAGCCGACGGCGAAGTTGCCCGCGAGCGCCGCCTGGTAGGCGGGGTTGGCGAGCGCCGTGCGCAGCGTCGTACGCGGTGCTTCCGGCGGCACCACGAGAGGCACGCCGTCGTCCTCCCCGACGCCGAGCGCGACCTGCGGCTCCGGCGTCGTACGAGGAGGCGGTTTGGGCAGCAGCGTCGCGGCGGCGACGGCTGCCAGCACGAGCGTCCCGGCGTAGAGGAAGAACGGCGCGCGCAGCGAGATCCCGATGACCGCGCCGCCGAACGCCGGTCCCACGATCCCGCCCAGGATGAAGCCGCCGCGGTAGACGCTCTGCGTCTGCCCGCGCTGCGCGGCCGACGCGACGCGGAGCAGCAGGCTGGTCGCGGCGATGGTGAAGACCGCCGAGCCGACGCCCCCGACGCCGCGCAGGACCAGCAGCTGCGGGTAGCTCACGGCGAGTCCCGCGAGCAGCGAGGACACGGCCACGACCAGCAGCCCGACCTGCAACGCCGCGCGCTCGCCGACGCGATCGACCAGACCCCCGGCGCCGAGGCCGGAGACCAGCCGCATCAGCGCGAAGGCCGACACCACGGCACCGGCCGCGGTCGGCCCGACGCCGAGCTCGACGGCGAGCAGCGGCACTGCGGGGACGACGATGCCGAAGCCGAGCGCGACGCAGAACGCCACGAGGGCGAGGACGTAGGTCTCGCGCGGCAGCCCGCGAAGCCCTCCGGGGAGCCTCAGACCGGCACGCCCTCGGCCCGCCGCACCAGCGCGGCGATGTGGTCGGCGAACTCCGGCCAGAGCTCGCGTGGCAGGTCGTGGCCCATCCCCTGGAACCCGACGAAGCGCGACCCGCGGATCCGCCGCGCGATCGCCATGCCGCCGCTGGCGTTGACGAGCGGGTCGTTCAGCCCGTGCATCACCAGCGTCGGGACGCGCAGCGTGCGCAGCTGGTCGGACCGGTTCGGCTGGGCGACGACGGCGGCGAGCTGGCGGCGGTAGCCCCACGGGTCGTGCCCGCGGTCGTAGCTGCGGGCCCCGACCTCGCGCAGCCGCTCCTCGTCGAGCGCGAAGCCCTTGGAGCCGATGATGCGGAAGGTCTCGACGACCGCCTCCACCGCCTCCTCGCGGCTGCTGACGACACGGCCCTTGAGCAGCCGCCCGATGAGCTTGGGGTTCGCCTGGCCGACCCGGCGCGACCCGGTCGACGTCATGATCAGGGTGAGGCTGCGGACCAGGTCCGGCCGGCGGATCGCCAGCGTCTGGGAGATGAACCCGCCCAGGGACGCCCCGACGACGTGCACCGGCCCGAGCTCCAGCGCCTCGACCAGGCCCGCGGCGTCGTCGGCCATGTCGTCGATCGTGTACGGCGGGCGGGCGCGCCTGGCGGCGACCTTCGCCACGTTCGGCGCGCGCACGCCGTCGAAGTGCGTGCTGGCACCGGCGTCGCGGTTGTCGAAGCGCACGACGTAGTGGCCCCGCTGGGCCAGGTCCTCGCACAGCTCGTCCGGCCAGGCGAGCATCTGCGTGCCCAGCCCCATGACCATCAGCAGCGGGGGCGCCCCCGCGTCGCCGAACGTCTCGTACGCGATCTCGATGCCGTTCGCCGGCACCTTCCTCAGCTCAGGCACACGAGGAACGCTAGACGAAGCGGTCGGGGTCGCCCGCACCGACGCGGACGACCTCGGGGTAGCCCTGCGAGAAGTCGACCACCGTGGTCGGCGAGGTGCCGCAGTCGCCGGCGTCCAGGACCGCGTCGACGAGGTGGTCCAGCTCCTCCTTGATCGTCCAGCCGTCCGTCATCGGCTCCTCGTGCCCGGGCAGCAGCAGCGTGCTCGACACCAGCGGCTTGCCGAGCTCGCGCAGCAGCGCCTTCACGACGG
>SCTD01000166.1 GCA_004299215.1 Frankiales bacterium
ACAAGCAGTTCGCGCTGATCACCATGTGCGCCGGCGGCGCCCTGGCCCCCGCCACCATCCTCGAGCGCCTCTAGAACCTCCCGCATCCCCTGCGTTCTCGGGCGCTCAGGCCGGTCCTGGCGTACGAGATCTCAGAAGATGCGGGTCGTGAGCGTCAGGCGGTGTCGTCCCAGGCGGAGAAGTACTGGGCGTGCGGGCCCATGGTCATGACCTCGAACAGGCCGTAGCCCACCGCGCCGTCGGCGGTCGTGAAGCGGGCGACGTTGTCGACGATGGCGCCCGGGATGGGGACGATGTCGGGGCCGGTCGTCGACATGTCGTGCCGCTGCACGACGAGCTCCGGTCCCTGGTACATCCCGTGCCGCCAGTCGCTGTCGAAGCCGTAGCCGGTCTGCTTGGCGATGTGCAGCGGACGGAGCACCTCGCACTCGAGCTTCTCGCCACCGCCGAAGCTGATGGTCGCGCCGGTGAGCAGCCGGGTGCCCGGGGCGAAGCGGAGCGAGTGCTCCGGCCGCCCGAGGTGCTCGACCGAGCCGTCGGGGCGCAGCCGTACGCCCTCCTCCATCGACCGGCGGCCGTGCTCGTCCTCCTGCGCCATGTAGACGAGGGTGTGGTCGTCGAAGCGGGCGACGACGTAGTTCCAGAAGAAGACGCCCATCCCGCCGATGCCGGCCGGCTCGGCCTCGCCCACCGGGCGCACGCCCCAGGACCGGTCGCGGTTGCCCCAGAAGCGGTCCGGGGTCACGGCGACCTCCCGGCCGTCCAGCACGAGGGTGCCGGTCCACGAGCCTGTCTGCAGGAAGCGCATCGTGTTCATGAGCTGCCGGCCGTGGGCGGCGGTCATGATCATGCGCGGCTCCTCGTACGCCGGGATCGCGCCCTCCCACGTCACGTCGAGCGCGAAGCCCTCGGTCTCCTCGCACACGAGGCGTACGCGCTTCAGTCCCTCCAGCACCTCCACGAACAGCGGGCCGACCCGGGTGTCGAGCCGGTCGAGGCCGAGTGGCCGGGACGCGCGGATCACCGACTGCTGCTCGCCGTGCGCCACCGCCAGGAAGGCATCGGTGACGCCCAGGTTCGGGTACTGCCCCAGCCCGGCGGCCAGGAAGAAGGAGTCGTCGCAGCCGTGCAGGTTGAAGTAGTAGCGGTCGTAGAAGTTGCGGTCGGTGGTGCCGACCGTGGCCATGGTCTCGGCGACCTGGTGGACCGGGAGGTCGTCCAGCGGCGACAGCACCTCAGGCCCCCCGCTCCGCGAGGACCTTCTCGGTCAGCCGCGTGACGGTGTTCTCCTGCGCCATCCCGTCGGTCATCGGGAGCAGCTCCCAGTCCTTGAAGATGGTCGCCAGCCTGGCCATGATCACGCAGAACCGGAAGCCCGCGAAGACCTCGTAGTAGTCCAGCTCCTGCAGCCGGATCCCGCTGCGCGACTGGTAGTGCTCGACCGTCTGCTCCTTCGACGGGAAGCCCTCCAGCCGCGGCACGTCGCAGCCCTCGCTGTGGTGCCGGTCGAGGAACCACGCCCAGGCCACGTCCTGCGAGGGGGAGCCGAGGGTGACCATCTCCCAGTCGAGGACGGCCAGCCGGTTGCCGTCGCCGTCGTACATCACGTTGCCCACCCGCGCGTCGCCCCAGCACAGGACGAGCGGCTCGCGCGAGGTCGGCCTGTTGTCCTTCAGCCACGCGAGGGCACGGCGGGCGACCGGGACCGGCTCGGTCTGCTCGACCTGCGCCAGGAACGCCTCGTAGTAGGCCAGCTGCTGCTCGAGGCCGGCGTCCGGCACGTCGAGGAAGCCGAGGCCGAGAGCACGCCAGTCGAGCCGGTGCAGGTCGGCCATCGTGTCGATCGCGCCCCACCAGATCCGCTCGCGCACAGCAGGTTCCACGTCGTGCAGCCACCCGCTGACGTGGTACGGCGGGTTGTCCGGCGGCACCTGCCCGACGACCTCGTCCATCACGAAGAAGGGCGCGCCCATGACGGAGGGGTCGGTCTCGTACCAGCGCACCGTCGGCACCGGGATCGTCCCGTCCCTGCCGAGCGCGGTGAGCACCCTGTGCTGCACGTCGAACGCCGCGTCGGGGAACAGCGCGTAGCCGGTGGGCGCCACCCGCACGACGAAGGTGTGCGTGCTCTGCTCGCCGGCCGATGTCCAGGTCGCGTCGACGATGAGCGTCTCGTTGGAGAACCCGGTCGCCCCCGGCCCGCGGAACTCCGACAGCTCGACGTCGCCGTCCGCCGACAGCACTCCGGCGAACCACGTGGCGAGGGACTTCCGGGACTGCTCGACGTCGCGCTGGGCGGGGATCGGCACGGCAGGGACCTCTCGTCGCGGAGTGCGAAACCTAGAACGCGTTCTCGCTGGCCCGCAAGGCCCTCGCCTCGTCGGCGAGGACCGCGAGCGTGCCGATCGGAGCGGGGTACGGGAGGGAGAGGGCCACCCGGTCGCAGCGGGCGTAGCGCTCACCGAGCCGGCGGGCGACCTCCCGGGGCGTGCCGCTGATCACGACCGCGTCGACGACCTCCTGCGGCACCGCTCGGGCGAGCTCGTCCCAGCGCCCCGCACGGGTCAGGTCCCGCAGCTCGGTCTGCAGGTCGCCCCAGCCGTGCACGTCGAGGACGACGCGGTACGCCGGGGTCGAGGCGTAGAAGGCGACCAGCGAGCGCACCGCCGCCAGCGCGGTCGCCAGCTCCTGCTCGTCGCGACCGACGGCGACGATCGCCTGACCGACCACGGTGAAGCCGTTGCGGTCCCCGAGCCCCGCGTCCACGAGCGGGAAGGTGTGCTCGGCCAGCGAGCGGTCGGTGCAGAAGGGGTGCACCAGCAGCCCGTCCGCGACCTCGGTCGCCATCCGGGTCATCCGCGGCCCCAGGGCTCCCACCAGCAGCGGAGGGGGTCCGTGCGGGAGCGGCCCGGGGTCGAACAGCGGGGGGCAGTAGGTGTGCGTCGTCCAGCGGCCCTCGAAGCGCAGCGGCTCGCCGGTCTGCCAGGAGGAGTGGATGGCGCGCACCGCGAGCACCCACTCGCGCAGCTGCTCGACCGGCGACTCCCACGTCGTGCCGTAGCGGCGGGTGACGTGCGCCTTGACCTGGGTGCCGAGCCCGAGCAGGAACCGGCCGTCCGACGCGCGGTGCAGGTCGTGCGCCAGGTGGGCCAGGTGCATCGGGCTGCGCGGCAGCGCGATCGCGAGGTTGGTGTAGACCGCGAGCCGGCTGCTGGCCGTCGCCGCGAGCGCCAGCGGCAGGAACGCGTCGCGCGGCCCCTCGTACGTGAAGACCCCGGCGACGCCGGCCTCCTCGAGCTCCCGGACCGCGGCCGCGACGCCCGCCAGCTCGGCGTCCACCCGCACGTCCAGGTCGAGCGGCACGCGCGTCCCTCCGGTCGAAAACTAGAATGTGTTCTAGCAGAAGAGCGCTGGCGCTGTTAGGTTCCCGAGCATGACGCGAGAGCTCGAGATCAGCATCGGCCCGGCGTGCATCAGCTCGGGCTACTGCCGCAACCACGCTCCCGACGTCTTCGTGCTCAAGCCCCCGAGGCGCACCGTCGTCAGGAGCAACCCGAACGCCGACAGCCCCGAGGTCCAGCTCGCCCTGGAGAGCTGCCCGGTCGAGGCCATCTCCGCCACGGACGTCGCCACCGGCGAGACCGTCTTCCCGTAGGACCCGGACACCCAGACCAGAAGGAGCACCACCCGTGAGCGAGGAGCACCTGCTCGTCGAGAAGTCCGGCCACGTCCTCATCGCCAGGATGAACCGGCCGGAGGCCAAGAACGCCTTCTCCCCCAACATGCTGGCCCGGATGTTCGAGGCCTGGGAGACGGCCAACGCCGACGACGAGGTCCGCTGCGTGATCCTCACCGGGTCGGAGACGACGTTCTGCGCCGGCGCCGACCTCAAGGCGATGATGAGCAACCCGGCGCCCGACGACACCTACGCGCAGCGCTTCCGCGAGGACGCCGACATGGCCTGGAAGGCGCTGCTGCGCCACTACCGCCTGGAGAAGCCGCTGATCGCCGCGGTCGAGGGGCCCGCCATCGCCGGCGGCACCGAGATCCTGCAGGCCACCGACATCCGGGTCGCCGGTGACACCGCGACCTTCGGCGTCGCGGAGGTCCGCCGCGGCCTGTTCCCGCTCGGCGGGTCGACCGTCCGGCTGCGGAGGCAGATCCCCTACACCCTCGCCGCCGAGATGCTGCTGACCGGCAAGACGATCACCGCGCAGGAGGCCCTGCAGTACGGCCTGATCGGCTCGGTCGTCCCCGCGGGAACGGCGCTCACCCGGGCGCTCGAGATCGCCGAGGCGATCAGCCAGAACGGCCCGCTCGCGGTCAAGGCCGTCAAGCGCGCCCTCATCGCGACCGAGGGGCTGCCGGAGGACGAGGCGCTCAAGGTGGAGCTCGAGATCGGCATGCCGGTCTTCGCCACCGAGGACGCCAAGGAGGGCCCGCGCGCCTTCGCCGAGAAGCGGCCGGCCGTCTTCGTCGGTCGCTGACGGTGCCCACGCCGACGCACGTCCCGGCGGGCACGGACGTGCTGGCCGACGCCGTGCGCCGGCTGGTCGACGCGGTCGTGCGGACGCAGGTGCCCGCCGCGACGGTGACGGAGGCCGCCGCCGCCGTGGACGCCGTCACCGCGGCGCTGTCCGGTGACCTGCGAGAGGGGCCGTACACCCCTGACCTCACCGACCCGTTCGGCAACCCGGTCAGCCTGGTCACCGGACCGGCGCACCCGTACGCACCGCCCGTGCGCATCGTCGCGGGTGCCGACGGGGCGACCGCGCGCTTCCGGCTCGGGTCGACGTACGAAGGACCGCCCGGGCTGGTGCACGGCGGGATGCTGGCGCTCGTCCTCGTCCTCGACCACGTCCTCGGCCAGGCGGCGCTCGGCGCGGGCCACGGCGGGATGACCGTGTCGCTGGAGCTCACCTACCTCGCGCCGACGGCGATCGGGTCCGATCTCGTGGCGCAGGCGCACGTCGTGTCCGTCGACGGGCGGAAGGTGTCGCTCGTCGGCTCGGTGCGGTCCGGCGACACGACGACCGTGACCGCCCGCGGGCTGTTCCTCGCGCTCGACCGGGAGAAGGCCGCCGCGCTCTTCCCGCACCTCACCGCGAGCTGAGCCGTGACGGCGGTCGAGGCCCCCGCAGCTGCGCCCACGACCTCGCACGCGCGGCCGTGGGGGGCGTACGGCAAGGCGCCGCTCGTCGCCCTCGCCCTCCTCGGACTCATCGAGGGGATGGAGAAGCGGGTCCTGCCGGCGGTGCTCTCCCTCGTGCAGGACGACCTGGGGTTCAGCGACTTCCAGGCCGGGCTGCTCGACACCGCCATCATC
>SCTD01000018.1 GCA_004299215.1 Frankiales bacterium
CGCCGCCTCCGGAACGGTCCACGGGCACCTGGCCGCAGGCGGTGAAGAAGTAGCGCCGCAGCCGCCCCTTGAGCCCTCCGCCGGTGAAGTAGGAGCTCTTGGCCAGGAAGATGATGCGACGCCGCCGCACGACCAGCGGCAGAACCAGCCAGTCGTAGAACGACGTGTGGTTCGACGCCAGGATGACCGGGCCGCTGTCCGGGACGTGCTGCAAGCCCTCGACCCTGGGTCGCAGCGAGAGGAGCAACGGCAGCGTCAGGACGACCTTGGTGACCCAGTACAGGTAGCCGTTGCGCTGAACCGGTGCCTCGCCGCCCGCGCTCACGTCGCCGCCCACTGCCACGGCGAACCGGTCCGGCGCAGGCGGCCTCGGGACTCGAGTAGGACGAGGTGGGCGAGCGTCTCCGCGACGGCGGCGCGGCGCATGAAGCCCGACACCTGGTCCCAGGGTCGCGCCCAGGTGAGCTTGCCTGTGAGCGCCCAGGTCGTACGGCCGGGTGCGACGGCCATGATCTCCTCCAGCCGCTGATCGTGGTGGCCGAGCAGCTGCTCGACGCGGGTGGCGATGCCGGCAAAGCGGTACTCGTGAGCCGGAAGCACCTCGTCGACGTCAGGCTCGAGGACGCCGACTCGGGTGAGCGAGCTGAAGAACTCGGCCAGCGGGTCACCGGCGGACTGCGCGTGCACCCCGACGTTGGGGGTGATCCGGGGGAGCACGTGGTCGCCGGAGAACAGCACGCGCCGGCCCGGATCGTGGAAGCACAGGTGACCGGGGGAGTGGCCGGGAGTGTGCACTGCCCGCAGGTCCCAGCCCGGCAGGGCGAGCTGCTCGCCGTCCTCGATCAGCCGGTCCGGCAATACCTGCCGCACGTAGTCGATGAGTGTGAGGGAGGCCTCTGCCAGCACGCCGAGTTCTCGTTCAGGTACACCACACTCGCGCAGCAGCGCATGCATCTCCTGCAGCAGGTCCGGGACGCCGGCGCCGTAGCGCGCGGGGAGCAGCGCCGCGTCGTCGGGGTGCAGGCCCACCCACGCGCCGGAGGCTTCCCGGACGCGGCCGGCCAGGCCGTAGTGGTCCGGGTGGATGTGCGTCACCAGGACGGCCTGCACGTCCGACATGCTGCCGCCGGCCACGGCCAGCCCGGCGCTGAGTGCGCCCCATGCTTCCTCGGTGTCCCATCCCGCGTCGACGAGCGCCAGGCCGTCGTCGAGCTCGAGCGCGTAGACGAGCACGTAGCGCAGCGGGTTGTTCGGGATGGGCACCGGGATCGACCAGAGGCCGTCCTGCACCTTCTCGACCGGCGGCAGGACGCGATCGGCCCAGGCCCGCTGCTGCACGAGCCCCGTGACGGCGAACGGCTGCGGGCTGGTGTAGGCCGCCGTCACAGGCCCATCCGCTTGCTGATGATCTCGTTCATGATCTCGTTGGTGCCGCCGCCTATGCCCAGGATCCGGGCGTCGCGGTAGTGCCGCTCGACCTCGGACTCGCGCATGTAGCCCATCCCGCCGAAGATCTGCACCGCTTCGTTCACCACGAAGTCGCAGGCGTAGACGGCGGTGTTCTTGGCCATCGACACCTCGGTGACCACGTCCTCCCCGGCCAGGTAGCGCACCATGACCGCTCGCGTGTAGGTGCGGGCGACGTCCACCTGACGGGCCATCTCGGCCAGCTTGTGGCGGATGACCTGCCGCGAGCTCAGCGGCCGTCCGAAGGTCTCCCGGTCGCGCGCCCACGCCACGGCCAGCTCCAGACAGCGGGCTGCCGTTGCGTAGGCCTGCACGGCGAGCCCGAGCCGCTCGCTCTGGAAGTTCTGCATGATCTGCAGGAAGCCGGTGTCCTCCTTCCCGACGAGGCTCGTGACCGGGACGCGGACGTCGGAGAAGGACAGCTCGGCGGTGTCGCTGCACCGCCAGCCCATCTTGTCCAACCGGCGCGAGACCTCGAAGCCGGGCGTGCCCTTGTCGATGACCAGCAGCGACACGCCGCCGTAGCCAGCGCCGCCGGTACGCACCGCGGTGGTGACGAAGTCGGCCCGCACGCCGCTGGTGATGAAGGTCTTCGCACCGTTGACGACGTAGCTGTCGCCATCGCGGACGGCCCGCGTGCGCAGGTTCGCGACGTCCGAGCCCGCGCCCGGCTCGGTGACGCCGAGG
>SCTD01000702.1 GCA_004299215.1 Frankiales bacterium
CGGCCGCTCGCGCGGCCGGCTGACCGCCCCGCACCAGGTGCTCGCCGGGGTGCCGCGCGCTCTGGACGCGCTCGTCGTACGCGTCCTCGCACCCGCCCCGACGCGCCCGGCTCCGATGCGGGCCGACCGGCTCGCCGACGCGATCGCCGGCGCCGTCCACGCCGACACCCCCCGTCCGGTCGCGGCCGCCGAGCCGCGGCTGCCACCGGCCCTGCGCCGCCGGCTCCCCGCGCTCGCGGCCGTGGCCTTCCTCGTGGTGGTCGGACTCGGGTCCTACGGCATCGGGCGCGAGGTCGGCGAGATCCCACCGGTCGACGACCCGCTCGCCGGGATCTCCAGCCCCGCGCCCGGAGCGCCGGCGGGTGGCACCCCGATCGACCTCGCCGCCGTCCGCGTCGACGACTTCGACCCGCCGCCGGGCGGCGGCGACGAGCAGACCGGCGCCGTGCCGAACGCCATCGACGACGACCCCAGCACGGCGTGGGAGACCGAGCGGTACGACTCCGCCGACTTCGGCGGCATCAAGCCGGGCGTGGGGCTGCTCGTCGACCTGGGCGCCCCGACGCGGGTCGCCCGGGTCGAGCTGGTGACCCGCGGCGGCGGCGCGACGTACGAGCTGCGCGCCGCCGACGCGCTCGGGGCGCGCGCCGAGGACTACCGCGTCGTCGCCCGCGGCACCGCGCAGCAGGAGTCGCTGGTGCTCGCCCCGACGACCGCGACGACGGCCCGGTGGTACCTCGTCTGGATCACCGGGCTGGCGGAGGTCGAGGGCGGATTCCGCGCCGCGGTGCGCGAGATGCGCTTCCTGAGGGGCTGACCGCCGCTACCCTTCGCGCCGTGACCCGGGTCCCGCCCGCGGCGGACGACGCCGCACAGGTCGCGGACCTCGCCGACGGCGACGCCCGCGACCGGGAGCTGCTGGCCGCCCACGTCGCGGGGGACCCGGACGCCTTCGGGCGGCTGGTCGGCCGGCACCGGGACCGGCTCTGGGCCGTGGCGCTGCGCACCCTCGGTGACC
>SCTD01000167.1 GCA_004299215.1 Frankiales bacterium
GTGGTCACGGGTAGTGGAAGCGGGCCTGCAGGACGACGAGGATGTCGTCGCCGTTGAGGTGGACGAGGCGGTGTTCCTCGGTGATGCTTCGCGACCATGCCCCGGCGAGGGCGTACCGGAGCTGCTCGGGCTAGCCGATGCCGGCGATGGGATCTCGGGTAGCAGCGTCGATGAACCGGTTTGGATGCGTTTGATCATCGTGCGGTCCGCGGTCTGCCAGTATTTCTCGTCGTCCCAGCCGTGCGGCGTGAAGACAGCCCTCGAAAGTCGGAGAGCTCGCGTTCTGTGCGCTGACCTGGCTCTCCAGAAGCAGGCGGGCGTTCGCCGGCAGCGGGGCCAGGGCATACGTTCCGGACCCGTCGCGCCGGGCGGCGGTGAGCAGCGCGGCGTACTCCAGCGGGTCGAGGACGTTGCGGCGGTGTCCCTCCCAGGACACCCGGGAACGCGTTACCGCGAGAGAAGGCCATGCCATTCACCGCCTGGCTCAGGCGGTCTCTTGGACGGTGGAATACCTGACCCCGGACATGTTGTTGCTCCAGCAACTGATAACACCGGAGGAGCGCGCATGGCCAGGATCGTGGTGTTCGGAGGAACCGGATACACCGGCAGCAATGTCAGCCGCGAGGCGGCGGTTCGCGGCCATGAGGTCGTCTCCGTGAGTCGGTCGCAACCCACGGATCGCATCGACGGGGTGACGTACGAGGTCGGTGCCGCCGACGAGATCGCGTCCAACGCCGTCGCCGGGGCGGACGCGGTCGTCGCTGCGCTGTCGCCGCGAGGTGACATGGCCGGCCGGCTCGTCGAGGTCTATAGCGTCCTTGCACAGGCCGCCGCTGACGCCGGTGCCCGCTACCTGCAGGTCGGCGGGTTCAGCTCGCTTCGGCCGGCCCCTGACGCGCCCCGCTTCGTCGAGGGCGAGCTCGCGGAGCAGTACCGGGCTGAGGCGCTGGAGGGCGAGGCGTCGCGCGTGATGCTCGCCGAGCGCGCGCCGGAGAACCTGGACTGGGTGTTCATCAGCCCGGCCGGCTCGTACGGCTCCTGGGCAGCCGGGGAGCGCACCGGCACCTACCGCGTCGGCGACGACGTCGCCCTCTTCGACCAGGACGGCGGGTCGAGCATCTCCGGTGCCGACTTCGCGATCGCCATCGTGGACGAGGTCGACTCGCCCGAGCACCACCGCGCCCACATGGGCGTCGCGTACTAGCCGCCGAGACGCCGGAGGCGGGAGCGTCGACCACCGGAAGGTGCCACGATCGGCAACGCCCCGAGGGCGGCGAGCCGCCGAACCGGGGGTGCCGCACTACCGTTCACCGCATGAAGCGGCTGGTGACCGTCGGCGCTCTCCTCGGACTGCTGAACGGCCTGGTGGCCGCGACGGCCCTGTACGCCGTCCACGAGTCGGGGTCGACGAACGTCGGCTGGTTCGCCTACGCGCCCGTGGGCGAGAACGTCGTCTACGACCACTACTGGTTCCCCTGGGAGTACGTCGTCGTACCCGTGGTCCTCGTCGTGCTGAACGCCGTGCTCCTACCCGTCGCGAGCAGCAGGGGATGGCTCACGCTGACGCCCGGTGCAGCTCCTCCGCCCGCGCCTTGAGCGCGTGCGCCACCGCGTCGAAGCCGTCCTTCACCCACTGCCCCTGCAGGTCGTGGGCCACCTGGGCGTACTCCCCGGAGAAGACGTCGGTGGTGCGGTACGACGAGCGTCCGCCGCCGAGGTCCTCCACCCACTGATCGCGCACGGCGAAGATGCCCGGCAGGTTGTCGGCCGTGTCGTACTGCAGGTGGCGCGGTGCGTCGATGACGCGCATGACCTCACGCGTCGTGAACGTGGTGCCCGGGTTCGCCGGGTCCGGCAGGTGCAGCACCACCTCGGCACCGACCGACAGGGACGTGTCCACGCGCACGGTGTACGGGTTCCACTCCGGGTAGCGCGCGTAGTCCACCAGCACGTCCCACACGAGCGACTGCGGGGCGTCGATCTCGACGGTGACCGACTCGATGAGGTGGCTCACGCCGGCATGTACTCCCCGCCGTTGACGTCGAGCACAGCACCGGTGACCTCGGAGGCGTAGGACGACAGCAGGAACAGGATCGCGCCGGCGCAGGCGTCGTCGGTCGGGATCCGGCCGAGCGGGTTGCGGGAGGCGATGTCGTCGTAGACGTCCTGCTCCGAGATGCCCTTCTGCTCGGCGGTCATCGTCAGGTAGAAGCGCACGCCCGGGCCGTCGAGCCAGCCCATGATGGCCTGGTTGCAGCGGATCCCCTTCGGGCCGAGCTCGAGCGCGAGGAACTGCGTCGCCGCGGTCATCGCGGCCTTCGCCACGGCGTAGCCGCCCTCGCCCTGCATCGGCTTGCGGGTGGTCATCGTGCCGACGTTGACGATCGCTCCACCGCCGGCGGCCGTCATGTGCGGCACCGCGAGACGCGTCATGTTCAGCGACCCGTGCAGGATGACGTCCATCGACCGGCGCAGCCCCTTCTCGGGGGTGTCGAGCAGGTCGTGGAAGCCGGGGTGGGCGTACGCGCTGTTGACCAGCCCGGTGACCTTGCCGAAGCGCTCGATCGCCGTGTCGACGACCCGCTGGCAGTCCTCCTCCTTGCGCACGTCGCACTGCACGGCGACCGCGGCGCCGTCGGTCTCCTTCTCGACGACCGACGTGACGGCGTCCGAGCGCGCGGCCATGACGACCTTTGCCCCCTCGGCCACGGCGCGCTGCGCGAGCTTGGCACCGAGCCCGGCGCCCACGCCGGTGATGATGACGACCTCGTCGGACAGGATCACAGGTAGGCCTCCACGTAGGGCGCGAAGTCGCGCGCGAGCGAGTCGTCCGAGAGCCCGAAGCTCTCGGCGGTGTAGCTGTGCGAGCCGTGCCGTTCGGCCTTGTTCTGCTCGAGGTAGGCCTCGAACGCGGCGTCGTCGGCGGGGCCGGCCGTCAGCCCCAGCTCGCCGAGAACCCGGCGCGCCTCGACCAGCGGCTGGGTGAGCATGGACTTGAAGTGCACGTCGACGAAGCGGTCCGGTCGCGCCTCGCGCACGGCCGGGAAGCGCTCGACCAGCGTCTCGCGGAAGCGATCCCGCCAGTACTGCCCGATCAGCACCGGGTCGGCCTTGTCGCTGTACTGCGCCGTCATCGTCGACACCATCGAGGCGTACGACGGGACGGCCTGCACCGGCGACCGGTGCGTCATCACGATCCTGCACTCGGGGAAGGCGTCCAGCACGGTGCCCGCCGCGGTGAGGTGGTGAGGGGACTTGAGCACCCACTGCTTGCCCTCGCGGGTCCTGTCCTGCCACTGCAGGACCTGCAGCCACTCGCGCAGCTCGGCGTACGCCCTGCTCTGGTCGTAGGAGCGCAGCCAGATCCCGTAGCTCGGCACCCAGTAGAACGAGTCGTAGCTCATCGACGTGAAGGACCGGTCGACGAGGATGACGTCCTCCTCCGGGCCGTCCCAGGTGACCGTGTGCAGGTCGCCGAAGTCCGGTGACAGCTCGAGGAACATCTCCATCCGCGCCTTCGCACGCGCCTTGCGCTCGGCGGCGTCCGGACCCTCGCCCGGGAAGGGCAGCGGGTAGCTGCACTCCCACGAGGCGGTCGACGTCAGCTGCGGTGAGGCGGCGAGCAGCCGGTGCAGCAGCGTCGAACCGGTGCGCGGCAACCCGCAGATCTCGGCGGCGACGATGACCTCGAGGTCGCGCACCTCCGGGTGCTCGTCCTGGAAGGCGCGCAGCCGCAGCCGGTCGACGAGCAGCGCGGTGAGCCGGCGGCGCGTCATGTCCAGGCCCATCTCCGACAGCTGCGCCTCGTCGTTGATGGAGTCGACCAGCACCCCGAGCGGCTCGCGGAACCACTCGTCGCCGAAGTCGACCCGGCTGGCCTTGGCGCGCGCGGCGGCGACCAGCTCGTCGACGGTGATGGTCACGATCGGCTCCCCGAGAGCTCGACGACGCGGCAGGTCGGCAGCGGGTGCTCGGCCGCGCCGACCCAGCGCAGCAGGGCGGTGCCGCTGCCGTGCCCGGTGGTGTCGATCCAGTTGCCCCAGCCCGGGTCCTCCGCGGCGACGACCAGCACCAGCCGGCCGTCGTCCTCGAGCCGCGCCGTGTGCTTGTTGACGGTGATCCGCTTGTCCCAGTCCATGGACTCCATCCACCAGTTGTCGAGCTGGAAGTTCCAGTACGGGCAGTCCGGCACCTGGGTCTCGATCACCCACGCCTGGCCGGGCTCGAGAGACCAGTAGCCGTGCAGGTAGAAGATCTCGGGGTCGCCGCCGGCGCA
>SCTD01000168.1 GCA_004299215.1 Frankiales bacterium
GTCGAGGGTTGCGAACGAACCCTCGACCTCAACGAGACGCTTAGAGTTATGTCAACCTGGGCTGACGGGGCGGGACGCTAGGGGCATCCGGGCGAAGCGGTCAACCATCCGTGCGGCGTGTCGCGAAAATCAGTCCGAAAGGACTGCCGGCGGATCTGCCCGTACCGGGCTCGCGCCCCCGCCCGCCCACCTTTTCCATGATCACGCGGGACAAGCGCGCGTGTCGCGCGTGATCATGAGAAACGTCGGGCTCAGGGCTGGAGCCCACCGTCGGGCTCACGGCTCGGAGGCCGCACGCGTCAGCGCGGCGAGCGCTTCGCGGCGTACATCTGCGCGTCGGCCTGCGTGAGCAGCCGCTGCGCCTCGACCTGCCCGCCCTGGGAGAGCGCCCGGCCGATGCTGACCCCGACCGCCAGCAGCAGGTCCCCCACCACCGCCGGCTCGCCGACCGCGGCCTGCACCCGGGGCTCCAGCGCGTCGAGCACCTCGGCGCTGGCGTTCTCGACGAGCACGACGAACTCGTCTCCGCCCATCCGCGCGACCGTGTCCGAGGGCCGCACCACGCCGGCCAGCCGCGACGCCACAGCGCGCAGCACGGCGTCGCCGACGGCGTGCCCGTGCGTGTCGTTGACGTCCTTGAAGCCGTCGAGGTCGAGGAACAGCACTCCCGTCGACTCGCCGGAGCGGCGGTCGCGGGCGAGCGCCGCACGCAGCCGCTCCTCGAGCAGCGTCCGGTTGGCCAGACCGGTCAGCGGGTCGCGGACCGCCCGCTCGGTCAGCGCCGCGGTGAGGTCGCGCAGCTCCTGCTCGGCCCGGCGCCGCTCGGTGATGTCCTGGGCGCTGACCGCGAACCACGAGGGCGTCCCGGCCGGTGAGCTCACGGTGGCCAGGCCGTGCAGCAGCCAGCTGACCTCGCCGGCCGCCGAGACGTACTGCCGCTCGAACGTCGCCGAGCCGGTGCGCGCCCCCAGCAGGTCGTCCAGCGCGCCGAGGTCCCCGCCGCCGAGCACGTCGGCGACGGGTACGCCGATGAGGTCCTCGGGGGCCTGCCCCAGCAGCTCGGCGTAGATGCCGTTGACCCGGACGTAGCGGCCGGTCAGGTCCGCGAGGGCCAGGCCGATCCGGGCCGACTCGAAGAACGTCTCGAAGACGTCGCGGCTGCCGGACAGGGCGTCCATCGTGGCCCGTGCCGCGGCGGCCCGCGCCTCGCTGGGAACAGGCTCCGGCGGCACCGCGGACACGCCGGGCGAGGATCCCATCACGCAGCGTAGGTTCCCCGTACGCAGGGGTTGACGCGCGCCGGCGGGTCCCGATCGGGTGACCTGCCCGACCATGTCACTGCTTGACGACGACCACGTCCCCTGCGCTCACGTCGTAGACGCTGCCCGGCTTGGTCAGCAGGGCGAGCGCCGCCGCGGCCTTGGTAGCGGTCTGCCCCGGCCGTCCCCACACGACCTGCCGGCCGTCGGAGAGCAGCAGCACCACGGCCGACGGAGAGGCCGCCCGGACGATGCGCACCCGGGACCGCAGCTCGGCGGGCAGCGCGGCGTGCACCTGCAGCGCGGCCACCGTGGCGGGATCGTCCGGGCCCGGGTGGTTGACCTGCAGCCGGACCAGCCCGGCCGGCAGCGCCCGCTCGGTACCGAAGACCACGCCGCTGGCGTCGACCAGCGCGACGGAGCCGTTCCGCAGGACGCCGGCGGCCGCGGTGCGCTCGGTGACGTCGACGGTGAGCGTGCCCGGCCAGGTCCGGCGGACGGCGACGTCGGCGACCGGTGCCAGTCGCGCGACCCGCTCCTCGACCGCGCCGGTGTCGACGCGGGCCAGCGGTGTCCCGGCGGTCACGCCCACGGCCGCCTCGACGTCCGCGGGCGCCAGGCGCGACGTGCCGAGGACCTCGACGTCGTCGACGCCGAACCAGGTGGAGGCGAGCAGGACCCACGCGAGGGCGACCAGCGGGAGCAGCACCGCCAGCGCGTTGCCGGTGCGACGCAGCACCCGCCCGCGGCGGGCGGAGCGCTGCGCCTTGGCGCGTGCCTTCAGGTGCGGGGCGGCCGGGACCACGCGACGGGGGCGGCTGGAGGTGCCGGTGGTCACGACGTCCCCCCGGACAGCAGGCGGAGCACCTCGGGTCCGATCGCGGTGACGTCGCCGGCGCCGAGCGTCAGCACCAGGTCACCGGGACGGGCCCGCTCGGCCAGGTGACCGGGGACCGCGGTCCATGACGGCTCGAAGACGACGTGCTCGGCGGGCAGCGGCACCGCGGCGGCCACGGTGGCCCCGGTCGCCCCGGGCACGGGCTCCTCCCCCGCCGCGTAGACCTCCATGACGACGACATCGTCCGCCGTGCCGAGCGCTGCGCCGAACTCCTCGGCGAAGGCCAGGGTGCGGCTGTAGCGGTGCGGCTGGAAGGCGACGACGAGCCGCCCGCTGCCGGCGACCTCGCGGGCCGCGGACAGCTGCGCGACCAGCTCGGTCGGGTGGTGGGCGTAGTCGTCGTAGACGCGGATCCCCCCGACGACGCCCTTCAGCTCCATCCGCCGGCGCACCCCGGTGAACCCGGCCAAGCCCTCGATGAGCATCGCCTCGGGCAGGCCCAGCCCGATGCCGGTGAGCAGGGCGGCACCGGAGTTCAGCGCCAGGTGGCGGCCCGGGACGTTGAGGTTGACGGGGGGCAGCCGCCGCCCCCGCAGCACCGGTTCGTACCGGCTCGTCGAGCCGCTCACGGTCACGGAGTCGAGCCGGAGGTCCGCCTCGGCGGCGGTGCCGTAGGTGCGCACGTCCACGCCCCTGTCGCGGGCCACGGCGGCGAGGTGCCTCGCGCCGGGGTCGTCGACGCAGACGACGAGGAACCCGTCCGGGTCGATGGTCCCGACGAACTCCACGAAGGCCCGGTCGACGGCAGCCGCGTCGCCGTAGTGGTCGAGGTGGTCGGCCTCGACGTTGGTGACGATCGCGGCGTACGGCCGGTAGGCCAGGAAGGAGCCGTCGCTCTCGTCGGCCTCCACGATGAACAGCTCGCCGCTGCCGTGGTGGGCGTTGCTCGCGGCCTCGTTGAGGTCGCCGCCGATGGCGAAGGACGGGTCGACGCCGCAGTGCTGCACGGCCACGGTGAGCATCGAGGTGGTGGTGGTCTTGCCGTGGGTGCCGGCGACGGCGACCCCGCGCCGGCCGGACATCAGCGCGGCCAGCGCCTCGGCGCGCAGCAGCACCCGCAGGCCCCGCTCGCGGGCGGCGACGAGCTCGGGGTTGTCCTGCCGGATCGCCGTGGACACCACCACGGTGTCGACGCCGTCGACGTGGGAGGCGTCGTGGCCCAGGTGCACCGTCGCGCCGAGCGCGCGCAGGGCGGTGGTGGTGCGGGAGTCCTTGGCGTCGCTGCCGGACACCGTCGCGCCGCGGGCGAGCAGCACCCGCGCGATGCCGCTCATGCCCGCCCCGCCGATGCCGACGAAGTGCACCCGACCCAGGTCGACGTCGGTCACGACCGGCCCGCCGCGGTGAGGACGAGGTCGGCGAGCGCCTCGTCGGCGTCGCGGTGGCCGAGCGACGCGGCGGCCCTTCCCATCGCCTCGAGGCGCGCGGGGTCGGTGAGCAGCGGGAGCACGGTCGCGCGCACGTACGCCGGGTCGAAGGCGGCGTCCTCGACCAGCAGCCCTCCCCCGGCGTCGACGACGGGTCGCGCGTTGAGCGCCTGCTCGCCGTTGCCGATCGGCAGCGGGACGTAGACCGCGGGCAGGCCGACGGCCGCCAGCTCGGCACAGGTCATCGCACCGGCGCGGCAGACGACGAGGTCGGCTGCGGCGTAGGCCAGCTCCATCCGGTCCACGTAGGCCAGCACCTTGTGGGTCGGCGCGGTGACCTGCGCACCGACGTCGGCGGCGTTCTTCGGCCCGGCGACGTGCAGGACCGACACGCCGGCCGCGGCCAGGTCGGCGGCCGCGCCCGTGACCGCGGTGTTGACGTTGCGGGCGCCCTGCGAACCGCCGGTGACGAGCAGCACCGGCCCGTCGCCCAGCCCGAAGGCCGCGCGCGCCTCGGCCCGGGTCGCGGCCCGGTCGAGCCGGGACACGGCGGTGCGCAGCGGGATGCCGAGCACCCGCGCGCCGGACAGCCCGCTGCCGTCGACGGCCGCGGCGACGTAGGGCGTGAAGCGCGCGCCCACCCGGTTCGCCAGCCCCGCCCGGGCGTTCGCCTCGTGCACGACGAAGGGGGTACGGCGCCGGCGCGCTGCCAGGTAGGCGGGCAGGGCGACGTAGCCGCCGAAGCCCACGACGACGTCGGCCTGCACCCGGTCGAGGTGGGCGCGGGTCTGCCGGACGGCGGCGCCGACCCGGCCGGGCAGGCGGAGCAGGTCGACGGTGGGCCGGCGCGGCAGCGGCACCCGCGGGATCTCGGCCAGCTCGTAGCCCCGGGCCGGCACCAGCCGCGCCTCGAGGCCGGTGGCGGTGCCGAGCGCGGTCACGCGCGTGCCCGGGTCGCGGCGGAGCAGGGCGTCGGCGAGGGCGAGGGCGGGCTCGACGTGTCCCGCCGTGCCGCCGCCGGCGAGGACGACGGAGAGCGGACGGTCG
>SCTD01000169.1 GCA_004299215.1 Frankiales bacterium
CCCGTCCGCTGCTGTGACGGGATCTGCGCGTGAATGCCCTCGCTCCTTCGTCCACCCTGCTGCGCCGCCGGCTGCTCCACGTGCTGCTGGTCGCCGTCGCCGCGGTCCTCGCCCTCGGAATGCTCCCTGCCGGCGTCGCTGTCGCCGCCGCACCTGCCGTCGAGCAGTGCAACGGCGTCGACAACGTCGGCGGCCAGGAGGTGCGCTGCGAGGTCACGGTCGTGAACACCTTCGACGTCGGGACCGGCCTCGGGAGCTCCACCGTCACCGTCCAGGAGTGCCACGGTCCGGCCGGCGCGCCGATCTGCGGTCCGGTCAGCACCACCACCTACGCAGACGTCGTCCTGTCTGTCCGGCAGTGCGAGGGGTCCGGCAGCGGTGGCGGTGGCGTGGTCACCTGCACGACCCGGGTCTCGAACGACATCACCGGCGCCGCGACGACCGCGCCCGCCACGGTGAACCAGTGCAACGGCTCGGGACAGGGCGGCGGCACGATGCCCACCACCTCGTGCTCGCCCGTCGGCAGCACCACGGGCGCCACGCTGACCCAGTGCAACGACGCGGGCAACGGCGGTGGCGCGTCGCTGCGGGTGACCTGCACCGTCGACCCGTCCACGCAGACGGCTGCCCTGCCGGTCTCGATCAGCCAGTGCAACGGCTCCGGCAACGGCGGCGGCGCCACAGTGACCTGCCGGTCGTCGCTGACGAACAGCATCACCACGGCGCCGGCGCCCAGTCCCAGCGCCAGCCCGAGCGCCAGTCCCAGCGCCAGCCCGAGCGCCAGTCCCAGCGCCAGCCCGAGCGCCAGTCCCAGCGCCAGCCCGAGCGCCAGTGCGACGCCGTCGACCACTCCGAGCGCGACCCCGTCCGCGACCCCCGGCAGCACACCGGGCGGGACGCCCTCGGCGACGCCGACCGGCGGCCCGACCCCCCTGCCCACGCCGAGCCTGCCCGACGAGCAGCCGCTTCCCGGCCCGGAGAGCCCGGTCCCCGCCCCGCCGATCACCGGTACGACGGACACGCCGATCACCGCCCTGCCGCCCGTCGTGGCGCTCCCGCCCGGCGACAGCTCCCAGAACGTGCCCCAGCTCCCGCGCACGGGTTCCGATGTCGAGCTGCTCGCGCACTCCGGACTGCTCCTGCTCGGCATCGGCGGCGTCACGACGCTGCTCGCCCGCCGCCCCCGCCGCACAGGGCGCCACGCGCTGCGCTCCTAGCCCGAGTCCGAGCCCGAAGGCTCGGGACGGGTCCGCCGGTGGCGGTTCAGAGGAGCGGCTGTCCGGCCAGGATCCCGGTGGTCACCTCGAAGGTCCCGTCGACCTGCAGGCCCTGGTCGGTGATGGTGAACTCGCGGATCGCGTGCGTGTGGTTCGAGCCCCGCATCTTGAGCACGGAGATCCCCCGGTGCAGGTCACCCCGGATCTCCACGTAGCGCATCAGGATGATGGCGTCCAGCAGCGTCGACGCCTCCTCGTGGCCGCTGGCGGAGGCGCCTCCCAGCAGCCAGGGCGTCGTCGTCGTGAGAGCGTGGTGATCGCCCGCTCCTTCAGGAACGCGCTCAGGCCCAGCATGAACTCCTGGAAGACGCGCCGGGAGGCGGAGCGCTCGATGGCGGACATGCTGTCGACGACCACCCGAGCGGGTGCGAACTCCGTCACCGCCTTCTGGATGCGGATGAGGTGGGCGGGCAGCGGTGCCGACTCGGGGTACTGGCACTGCAGCCGGAGCCGGTCGGCTGCCTCGAGTGCCGTGATGTCGTGGCCCCAGGCGCGGCCGTTGCCCGCCACCTGCTCGTGGCTCTCCTCGAAGGCGAGGTAGAGGCTGCGTCCCTCGGTCCCTGCCACCGACGCGGCGAACTCCAGCGCCAGCAGTGACTTCCCGATCCCTGTCGGCCCGGAGACGAGGATGGCCGACCCCTTCAGGGCTCCGCCGTCGCACAGCTCGTCGACGCCGGAGTTGCCGAACGTCGCGCGCTCGGTCGAGGACGGGTGGGTCAGGGTCAGGTCGGTCAGCGAGGCGACCGCCAGACCCTCGCCCGGGAGGATGTCGAACGGGTACTCCCCGGTGAGGTGCGCGACGCCACGCAGCTTCAGCGCCTCGATCGTCCGGCGCCGGTGGTCCTGGTCGAGCGTGTTGCGCAGGATCACGACGTTGTCGGCCACGAACTGCTCGACGCCGTACCGCGGCGCAGCGTCGTGGTCGCAATCGCTCTCGGACGTGACGACGGTGGTGACGTCAAGCCCCTCGAGGCAGCGCACGAGGCGCTGCAGCTCGGCGCGCACCCGGCGGCTGTCACCCAGCCTGCTGAGGACGCCCGTGATCGAGTCGACGACGACCCGGCGTGCGCCGATCCTCCGGATCGTGGCGGTGACACGGGAGATGAGCGCGCTGAGGTCGACCTCTTCGCCGACGACGACCTCCCGCTCGTCGCCGACGGAGGCGTCCAGGAACGCCCAGACACCCGCCGCCTCCCATCCGGCGATGTCCCATCCGAACCCCGACATGAAGCGGCGCACCTTCGCCGGCGACTCCTCCAGCGTGACGAACACCCCCGGCTCGTCGAGCGCCGCACCCGCTGCCAGGAACTGCGCGGCGAGCACCGTCTTGCCGGTCCCCGTCGTCCCGGTCACCAGCACGACCTCGCCGGCGGGCAGCCCGCCGCCGCTGATGGCGTCCAGGCCGGCGCTCCCGCTGGCCACCCGGAGCGGGCCCGTCGGCAGCGGTGCGCCTCCGGCAGCGGTGCCCTCAGCCATCGGGGCGGCCCAGCCCGAGAGCGGCCACCAGGACGTCGACGTCCGAGAGGTCCCCGACGACCCGGACGACCGGCAGCGGCACGCTCCGGACGAGCGTCGGAGTCACCAGCACCCGAACGGCGTCGGCCTCGCCCTCGGCACGAAGCACGTCGACGACGCGGACGGTGTAGCTGCCCGTCGGCAGGTTCTGCTCGCAGAACCGGCCGACGCTCGCCTCGGCCGTCGCGGACCGGTCGCCCACCCCCGCGACGTAGAGGGTGAACCGGTACCTCGTCGAGGACGACGTCGCCGCGTCGCCACCGGCTTCGGAGGGCGTGCCCGCCGCCTCGCCCGAGGCGGCGCGGCTCCTGCGCTTGTGGCCGTACATCTGCGCATCGGCGGCGGCCAGCAGGACCTCGACGCTGGCGCCGCCCTCGACCACCACGACGAACCCGACGCTCAGCCCGATGACCGTCGAGCCGCCGCGGACCAGGAGCGGCCGGCGGAAGGCCTCCGTGAGCCGGCCGCACAGGACCTCGGCGGCTCCCCGGTCCATCGACTCGCAGACCATCACGAACTCGTCCCCGCCGAACCGGGCGACCGTGTCCACGGGGCGCAGGACCGACCGGATCCGCTGCGCTGCCTCGACGAGGACGGCGTCACCGGCGGCGTGCCCCCAGCGGTCGTTGACGGCCTTGAAGTCGTCCAGGTCCACGACGAACAGCGCCAGCGACCCCCGCTCACGCCCGAGCCGGTCCAGCGCGTGCTCGAGGCGGTCCTCGAGCAGGAACCGGTTCGGCAGCCCGGTGAGGTGGTCGTGGGTGGCACGCTGGGCGAGCTCTGCCTCCACCTGGTGGCGGTCCGTGACGTCGCGCAGCAGCGCCAGCAGGCACGGCTTGCCCTCCCACACCGTGTCCACGACCCGCATCTCGGCGAAGGCGAGCTCCGCGTCGGGGCGGACCAGCTCCACCTCGGCGACGTTCCCGACGACGACGGCGAAGCCGACGTCGGAGCCCACCAGGTCCGCCCTCGAGCGCCCGAGCAGGGTGAGAGCCGCCGCGTTGGCGAACAGGACGACCCCCCGGCCGTCCACGACCAGGATGCCGTCGCTGCTGCGCTCGACGATGGCGAAGAAGGCGGCCTCGGCGACCGCCAGCCGACTGCGCAGCACGCCCGACTCGGTCGTCAGGTCGATGCTCCGGGACTCGCCGCTCGTCGCTTGGGACTCGGGATGCGACATGCCGCTCGCTCTCGTCAACCCTGCTCTCTAGGATGCGCGCGGCGCGGTGGCGATACGTGAGCGCTCGACGACCGCCTCAGCGTCCCCGTGCGGTCGCGAGGCCGTGCAGCACGAGGTCGACCCGCCGGCCGTCCACCTCCACGACGTCCGCCACGGCAGCACCCGCCGCCGCCACGTCGGCCACCGTGCGCGCCCCGCGCTCGCAGAGCTCCCGCGCGAGCAGCCCCTTCGTGTACTTGTTGTCGTGGCTGACGACCGCGCGCACGCCGTCGGTCTCCCGCAGCACCCGCACCTGGACCGCCGCGGGCACGCGCGCAAGTGCGGCGTACGGGCCCGAGCGCAGGTCCACCACCAGACCGCGGTGCGCGGCGATCTCGGGCTCGAGCACCGGGCGCCAGGCTGCCGCGAGGGACCCGAACCCCGGCACGGACGTCCCGCCGGAGAGCCGGTAGGCCGGGATCCGGTCGGTCGGGGTGAGCAGGCCGAAGAGCGCGCTCGCGACCCGCAGCGAGCTGTTCGCCCGGCGCCGGCCGGCGGGGGAGAGCGTCGCGTAGGACAGCGCCTCGTAGACGACGCCGGTGTAGCGGCGCAACGCCGGCAGCGTCCCGGAGCTCGTGAGACGCAGGTCCTTCGACGCCTCGTCGACCGAGCAGCCGAGCGCCCCGGCCAGCCTGTCGAGGTCCCGGACCGCGGCGTCCTGCAGGGCCGTCACGAGCCGCTCCCGGACCGGGTTCAGCGCCGGATGCGCGAGACCGGGGAGGTCCAGCGGTGCGCGCCTGCCACCGGGGGCCTTGCCCTCGGACGGCGGCAGGAGGACGAGCACCCGGACACGCTAGCGACGACGGAGGGGAAACGGCCGTGCGGGCGCCGATAGCCTGAGGGCAGTCACTTCTTCGCGGTCGACCTGGAGGTCCCTCGTGCTCCGCATGTCCACCCTGTTCCTGCGCACCCTGCGTGAGGACCCGGCGGACGCGGAGGTCCCGAGCCACCGCCTTCTCGTGCGCGCCGGCTACGTCCGCCGCGTCGCCCCCGGCATCTACTCCTGGCTGCCGCTCGGGGTGCGGATGCTCGCCAACGTCAGCCGCGTCATCCGCGAGGAGATGGACCGGATCGGTGCGCAGGAGGTGCTCTTCCCGGCGCTGCTGCCCAAGGAGCCCTACGAGGCGAGCGACCGCTGGACGGAGTACGGCGACCTGCTCTTCCGGCTCAAGGACCGCCGCGGCAACGACTACCTGCTGGGGCCGACGCACGAGGAGCTCTTCACCCTGATGGTGAAGGGGGAGTACGGCTCCTACAAGGACCTGCCCGTGATGCTCTACCAGGTCCAGACCAAGTACCGCGACGAGGCGCGTCCCCGCGCGGGCATCCTGCGCGGCCGCGAGTTCGTGATGAAGGACAGCTACTCCTTCGATCTCGACGACGAGGGACTGCAGCGGTCCTACGACCTGCACCGCGACGCCTACATCGCGATCTTCGAACGGCTCGGCATGGACTACCGGATCGTGTCCGCGGTCAGCGGTGCCATGGGCGGCAGCGCGTCGGAGGAGTTCCTCGCCCCCGCGCCGACCGGCGAGGACACCTTCGTGTCCTGCACGTCGTGCGACTACGCCGCCAACACCGAGGCCGTCGAGCTGCGCGCGCCCGCGCCGAGCGACCCCTCCACGCAGCCTGCGATGCAGGTCCTCGACACCCCCGGCACCCCGACCATCGACACGCTGGTGCAGGACCTGCGCGGCAAGGGGTTCGAGCTCGACGCAGGTGGCACGCTGAAGAACGTCGTGGTCCTCCTGCGCTACCCCGACGGCAAGGTGGAGCCGCTCGTCGTCGGTGTCCCGGGTGACCGCGAGGTGGACGTCAAGCGGCTCGAGGCCAACGTGTCTCCCGCCGAGGTGCTGCCCTTCGAGAAGTTCGACCAGCACCCCCAGCTGGTCAAGGGCTACATCGGCCCGCAGGGCCTCGAGGGCCTCCGCTACGTCGTGGATCCCCTTGTGGTGCAGGGAACCTCGTGGGCAACGGGTGCCAACGTCGAGGGCAAGCACGCGGTCAACGTCGTGATGGGACGCGACTTCACGCCGTCCGGCGTCGTGCCCGCGGCGGAGGTCCGCGCCGGTGATCCCTGCGGTCGCTGCGGATCGCCGCTCGAGATCGGCCGCGGCATCGAGATCGGCCACATCTTCCAGCTCGGTCGCAAGTACGCCGACGCCTTCGGCCTGGACGTGCTCGGCCCCGACAGCAAGCCCGTCCGCGTGACGATGGGGTCGTACGGCGTCGGCGTCTCGCGCGCGATCGCGGCCATCGCCGAGCAGTCCTACGACGAGAAGGGCCTGGTCTGGTCCCGCGAGGTCGCCCCGGTCGACGTGCACGTGGTCGGGCTCGGCAAGGGCGAGCAGAAGCCGGAGGCCGAGCGGATCGCGCTCGAGCTCGAGGCGCGCGGGTTGACGGTCCTGCTCGACGACCGCGTGAAGGTGTCGCCCGGCGTGGCGTTCAAGGACGCCGAGCTGATCGGCATCCCGACGTCCGTCGTCATCGGCAAGGGGCTCGACGAGGGGAAGGCCGAGCTGCGCGACCGCAAGAGCGGGGAAGCACGGGAGGTCGACCTGGCCGACCTGGTCGAGACGGTGCTGGCCGAGGTCCGCGGCTGAGCGGCAAGGGCACGCCGGCGACGCTGCTGCTGGCGAAGGCCGGCGTCCCGCACACCGTGCACGCGTACGAGGTCGACCCCGACGCGCCCTCGTACGGCGAAGGAGCGGCAGCGGCGCTCGGCATCGAGCCGGAGCGGATGCTCAAGACGCTGCTGGCGTCCGTGGACGGTCAGCTGGCGTGCGGCGTCGTGCCGGTCAGCGGGTCGCTCGACCTGAAGGCGCTGGCGCTGGCGCTCGGCGGCAAGCGCGGGGTCATGGCCGAGCCGGCGGCGGCCGAGCGCTCGACCGGGTACGTCGTCGGCGGCATCAGCCCGCTCGGCCAGCGCACCCGGCTGCGGACGGTCGTGGACGAGACCGCCGAGCTGTTCGACACCGTCTTCGTCAGCGCCGGGCGGCGTGGGCTGTCGGTCGAGCTCTCGCCCGCCGACCTGATCCGGCTGACGGCAGCGGTGGTCGCGGACATCGCCCGCTGACAACCCGTTGATCATCCGCAGCATCGCCGCCCACAGCAGCGCACGCGGCCGCTGACGACGGGGATCCTGCGGATGATCAGCGGGGTTCGGCGGTGCCCGGCAGGGCGATGGTCGCGGGGGAGACCCCCGAGGCCCTGCGCCACCGGGCGGCCCGCACGGCGCACTCCCGCAGCCCGGCCAGCCCGAGCGCGCGCAGCTGCCGGTCGTCCGTCCCGCCCACCAGGTCCCGCCAGCGCACCGCGAGGCCGTCCTCGAGCCGCACCGCCAGCTCCAGCGCCTGGTCCGGGGAGGAGACCGCGACCTCGTACGCCGGCGGAGGCGGCTCGGGGTCGCCGCCGCGCTCGAGCAGCCGCGCCACGAGCTGGTCGCGGCGGGCGCGATGGCTGTCGTACGCCGAGCGGGCCAGGGTCAGCGGCTCGTCCGCCAACCGCGCGCCGAGCACCCCGTAGCCGTAGACCGCGGCGTGCTCGGCCTCGAGCAGCGTCGTCAGCAGCGGCAGGCTCACCCGAGCTCCACCGGGTGGCTGTGCTCGCTGGCCGCCAGCGACGCGAGCAGGCCGGCCAGCCCGCGGGACGCCTCGAGCGCGGCGGCGGCGTGCGCGTCGCCGGCGGAGCGCTCGGCGGTGACCAGCCCGGCCAGCGCGGCCGCGGCGGTCGCCGGCGGTGGGACCTGAGGGACCGGCGTCGCGGAGGACGAGGGGGCCGCCGACGGGGTCCCCGGGTCGCGCAGCGCCGCGACGTGCTCGGCGTGCTGCGCGCGCAGCGGGGTCAGCCGCGCGGCGAGGGAGGGCAGCACGAGGAGCACGGCGTCGTACTCCCGGAGCAGCGCCTCCTCGCGCGCGACCGCGGCGGCGCGCAGCAGGTCGTCCGGGTCCGGTGGCGGGGGCGGGTCCGACTCGAGAGTGCAGCCGGTGAGCAGCACGAGTCCGCCCCCGAGCAGAGCCCGCCGGCTCACCGTCCCGTCCGCCATCCCGGGCAGCCAACCAGATCGGATCAGCTCAGGCGCAGG
>SCTD01000170.1 GCA_004299215.1 Frankiales bacterium
GTGTCGCTCGGCTGACGGACCTGCGGGCACGGTCTCAGCGGCAGGTCGAGCGTCGCGGCTGCGCCGGCATCTGGTGCTGCTGGAAGAACAGGTAGGTCGCCGTCGGGACGTCCGGGGCGTACGGGTCCGACACCGGGTCGACCGGCTGGCCGTTGCCCGGGCTGCCGTGCGGCCACGCGTGCGCCATCCCGTGCACCAGCCAGTCCTCGGCGATCGGGCAGCCGGACCGGTCGACGAAGGTCGAGACCTGGTACGGGTGCTCGGGGGGCAGCGGCGTCTCCGTCCGGCTGCTCGCGGCCGAGCGGCTCATCGACCCGTCGTCGGTGCCGTCGTCGAGGCGGTCGGCGACGGCGAGCCACGAGGGGACGACGAGGTCGGCGCGGGTGCCGCGCGCGATGGGGTCGGCCCCGCCGTACGCGTTGAAGACGGGCACGATCCGCGCGTAGGAGCCCATCGCCCGCACCGCGGCGGCAGCCGACGTGTCGGCGTCGGTCGAGGAGCCGGCACAGGTCACGAAGTCGAACGGGCACCCGGCGTAGAGACCCACCGCGGTGTAGAGGTCTGGGTACAGGACCGCCATCACGCCGGCCATGCCCGCGCCGGCCGACATGCCGACGACGTAGACGCGGCGGGGGTCGCCGCCCCAGCGAGCGACGGCGGTCCGCGTGACGCCGGCGATGAGCGCGGGCTCCCGCCCGGTCCGCCCCTCGGCCGCCGACCCGGCCCAGTCCCAGGCGCGCCCCTCGTCGTGGTCGGGGTTCTGCTCCGGGTAGACGACCAGCGCGCCGAACGCGTCCCCGACCCGGTTCCACCGCGAACGCGTCGCTGCGGTGTCGGCCGTCTCGCCGCCGCCGTGGAGCACGACGACCACCGGCCGCGGCCCCGGCGCTCTCCTGCCGGGGACGTGGACCAGGTAGTCGAGGGTCCCCTGTCCGCTGGAGTAGGTGTAGCGACCGGAGCCCGGAGCCGCGCCTGCCGGGCCGGGGAGGAGCGCGCCTGCGAGCAGCAGCAGGACCAGCAGGGGGCGCAGCCGGAGCAGCATCACCGGCCGACGGTAGGGCGGTGGCGCAGCCCGGGCCATGTCCCGGGGCACCACTGTCCGGTCGCGCCGGTGGGCGATCCCTCCGGTCTGCGACCTACCGTGTCCCCATGCCCTCGCTGCCGGTGCGCACGAACGCCGAGCTCGACAGCATGCGGGCGGCCGGTCGCGTCGTCGCGCGGCCGCGCACCGCGTGACGCTGCTGCTCGGGTCGGAGGACCCGGTCCGGGTGCGGGACCTGCGCCGGATGAAGGCGTCCGCGACCGGGCTCCTCGCGGCAGCTGCGCTCGTCTACCTGCTCACGTACGCCCTGCCGGACACCACCGCGGTCGGCTTCCTGCGGGCGGCGGCGGAAGCCGGGATGGTCGGCGGGCTGGCCGACTGGTTCGCCGTGACCGCGCTCTTCCGCCGGCCGCTGGGGCTGCCGATCCCGCACACCGCGCTGATCCCGCAGCGCAAGGCGCAGCTCGGGGCGCAGCTCGGCGGCTTCGTGACGGAGAACTTCCTGACCCCCGCGCACGTCGTCGAGCGGCTGCGCGACGCCCACCTGGTGCCGTCGCTCGCGGGGCAGCTGGCCACTCGCGAGGTGGCTGAGCGGATCAGCCGCGAGCTGGCCGTCGGCGCGGCGGCGGCCGTGGCCGCGCTCGACGAGAACGACGTGACCTCGCTCGCGCTCGACCTCGCCCGCCGCGACGCGGCCGTGCGGTCGTACGCCCCGCTGGCCGGTCGGCTGCTCGAGCAGGTGATCCGCGGCGGGGCGCACCGGCCGCTGCTCGACGTCGCGCTGCCCTACCTGCGCACCTCGCTGGTCGACAACCGGCCGCTGCTGCAGCGGCAGCTCAAGGACTTCGGCGACAAGTACGGCCTGCTCGGCTGGCTGCTCGCCACCGACCGCCGCACGGGCAAGCTGCTGGACAAGACGGCGTCCTTCATGGCCGAGATCGAGGCCGACCCGCAGCACGAGCTCCGCGGTGTGCTCGACGACTGGCTGGTCAAGGTCGCCCGCGACCTGCAGGCCGACCCGGCGCTCGCCCGGCGGGTGGACGCGATGGTGGGACAGGTGCTGGCGGATCCGGCGACCGAGCAGTGGCTGGCCACCGTCGTCGGCGGGGTGCTCGACTCGCTGCGCACCCAGGTCGCCGATCCTGAGGGCGAGCTGACCGGGCGGCTGGCCGGGTCCCTGCAGCGGCTGGCCGACCGCGTGCTCGCCGACGCGGCGCTGCAGCTCCGGCTCGAGTCGGCCCTGGAGCGGGCGGTGCTGTTCGCGGTGCGGGAGTACGCCGCCGAGTTCACGGCGCTCGTCGCCCACGTCATCGACCGCTGGGACGGCGCGCAGGCGGCGCGGCGGATCGAGCTGCTGGCCGGCCGCGACCTGCAGTTCATCCGGATCAACGGCACCGTGGTCGGAGCCCTCGCCGGCGTGGTCATCCACGCGGTGGCCCTCGCCCTGGACTGAGCGTCAGTCGGCGACCAGGCAGAACACGTTGCCCTCGGGGTCGGCCAGCACCGACCAGCGCTGCCCCTCCTGCTCGACCTCGCGGACCACCGTCGCGCCGAGCGCGACCGCTCGCTCGACCGCTGCCGGCAGCTCGGCCACCGCCGGCACGTGCAGGTCGAGGTGGATCGAGTTGCGCCCGGGCCGCGGCCCGTCGACCTTCTGCAGCACCAGCCGTGGGGAGCCGGGTGACGCCGGAGTCAGCCCGACGTACTGCTCCCAGCGGCCGCGCACCTCGACGCCGAGCAGGGCGCACCAGAACTCCGCCAGCGCACCCGGGTCCGCGCAGTCGACGGTGACCGCGTCCCAGCGCAGCTGCACGCTCAGACGTTCTTCTTGGCGGTCATCCCCTCGGCGACGCCGATCAGCAGCACCGCAGCGACGACCGCGAGGACGAAGCCGATGACGTTGAGCTCGAAGATGCCGCCGGTGCCGAAGAGCTGCGCGATGAGACCGCCGATGACCGAGCCGACCAGCCCCAGCGCCAGGGTCGCCAGCAGGCTGAGGTTCTGCTTGCCGGGCTTGATCAGTCGCGCGAGCGCGCCGATGATCAGTCCCGCGACGATGAACCCGATCATGTGAACCTCCTTGCAGCGTGCGGCCGCCGTGACCGCACTCACCCTCTACCCGCGGTCAAGCGCCGCGTAGCGCGAGCTGGCGCGCGAGCAGCAGGCCCAGCACCGGCAGTCCGGCCGCGACCGCGAAGCCGACGCTCGCGCTCGGCGGGAGCGCCAGCGCCGCGGCCGCCCCGACGACCCAGGCCAGCTGGAGCCCGGTCTCCGAGCGGGCGAAGGCGTTGCTGATGGAGCGGGGTGGCACGTGGGCCTGGACGGCGGCGTCGAGCGCGAACTTGCTGAGCGACACGCAGACGCCGGTGGCGCCGACTGCCGTCACCACCCACACGCCGGTGGGCGCGAGCGCCGCCAGCAGCGCGGCGACGAAGGGCAGCACGAGCGCGACGACGGCCAGCAGGCGGGACGCCCGGGCCGGAAGCCGGGCCGAGACGACGGTGCCGACCAGCTGGCCGGTCGCGGCCGCGGCGATCGCCGACCCCACGAGCAGCCCCGCCGCCCCCTCGGCGCGGAACAGGAAGGCCAGGAAGACCGTCAGCAGCCCGGCCATGGCGCGCAGGGCGACCGCGGTCGCGAGCGGACCGGTCACGCGAGGAGCCATGTCGCGCAGCCGGAACCGCGCCGGCGGCAGGGCGTCCTC
>SCTD01000171.1 GCA_004299215.1 Frankiales bacterium
TCACGGGGCCGCCGAGGCTGCGGACACCGGCGCCGCAGCGGGTGCCGGCGGGGCGCCTCCCCCGGTCGCCGAGCCCTCCTGGTCGCTGGCGTCCGCCGAGGCGCCGCTCGGGATGGCCGCCGTCGCCGCGCTGGTGCTGGGCATCGCCCTGATCGCCCGACCCCGACCCGACCCGCGGGGCCCGGCGAGCGGCGGGGCGGCCGCGTCTGCCGCACGCTCGGTCGTACCCGACGACCTCGACGGTCCCGACGCCCTGCTGCTCGACCTCGACGACGCCCGGCTGCGTCGCGACGCCTCGTGACAGCAGTGCCGGACTCGTTGATCATCCGCAGCATCGCCGTCCTCAGCGGTCGGCGGACCCGCTGTGGACGGGGATCGTGCGGATGATCAGCAGGAGGTTCGGCGGGCGGCTGGCCTCAGCCGTTGTCAGTCGCTGTCGGCGAGCTTGCCGCGCAGCTGCAGCACGGCCTTGGTGTGCATCTGGCAGATGCGGCTCTCGGTGACGCCGAGGACCTGACCGATCTCGGCGAGGGTGAGGCCCTCGTAGTAGTAGAGCGTCACGACGATCTTCTCGCGCTCGGGCAGCGTGTTGATCGCCTTGGCCAGCAGGTACTTCGTCTCCTCGGACTCGAAGGCCTGGACCGGGTCCTCGGCCTTGGTGTCCTCGAGGGTGTCGACGAGGCTGAGCTTGTCGCCCTTCTCTCCGCCGGCCGACAGCAGCTCGTCGAGCGCGACGACGTTGACGAAGCTGACCTGGCTGAAGATCGTGTGCAGGTCCTCCAGTGCGATGCCGAGCTCGGCGGCGACCTCGGCCTCGGTCGGGGTGCGGTGCAGCCGGGCCTCGAGGGCGGCGTAGGCCTTCTCGACCTCGCGCGCCTTGTAGCGGACCGAGCGCGGGATCCAGTCGATCGAGCGCAGCTCGTCGATGATGGCGCCCTTGATGCGGCTGATGGCGTAGGTCTCGAACTTGATCGCGCGGTCCAGGTCGAACTTCTGGATCGCGTCGATCAGGCCGAAGATGCCGTACGACACCAGGTCGGCCTGCTCGATGTTCGGCGGCAGGCCGACACCGACCCGGCCGGCGACGTACTTCACCAGCGGCGAGTAGTGCAGGATCAGCCGCTCCCGCAGCTGCTCCTCGCCGGTGGCCTTGTACTCGCGCCAGAGCTCGGCGATCGCCGACTCGATCTCGGCGCGCTCCTCGTCGGAGACGCCGGCGTAGCGGCCGCGCTTGGGCGTCGCCTTTGCGGGCTCCTCCACGTCGTCGGCGGTGGCCATGCCGCCCGAGCCCTCAGGGCCGGGGGTGCGCACGGTCATTGGCGAATCCTCACCCGCTCGACGCCGACTGGAGGTGCTGCTCGGTCCCAGCGAGCGTAGCGCGAGCCCTCTCCACCGTCTGGTGTTGGCTCGGACCCGTCATGCTCGGGGGTGCGCCTGGGCGTAGCTGCTGCGCAGCCGCTCGACGCTGACGTGGGTGTAGATCTGGGTCGTGGCAAGGCTCGTGTGGCCCAGCAGCTCCTGCACGCTGCGCAGGTCCGCGCCGCCCTCGAGCAGGTGCGTCGCGGCGCTGTGCCGCAGCCCGTGCGGGCCGAGGTCGGGGGCTCCTGGGACCGCCGCGAGCCGCCGGTGCACGAGGGTGCGGGCCGCGCGCTGGTCCAGCCGGCGGCCACGTCGACCGAGCAGCAGCGCCGGGCCGCTGGCCGCGGTCGCCCACGCCGGCCGCCCCCGGCGCAGCCAGGCGTCGAGCGCCGTCGCCGCCGGCTGGCCGTACGGCACGGTCCGCTCGCGGTTGCCCTTGCCCAGCACGCGCACGACTCGGCGCTCGGCGTCCACGTCGTCGACGTCCAGCCCGCACAGCTCCCCCACGCGGATGCCCGTGGCGTAGAGCAACTCCAGCACCAACCGGTCACGCAGCTCCTCCGGCGTGTCGCCGTCGACGGCGTCGACCAGCCGCGCGGCCTCGTCGGCCCGCAGCACGTCGGGCAGCGGGCGATGGCCCTTGGGCGTGGCAAGCAGCGCGCCGGGGTCGGTCGGCATCAGCCCGCGCCGGCAGGCCCAGGCGGTGAAGACGCGGGCGCTGGACCCCCTCCGGGCCAGCGTGGTGCGCGCCGCGCCGGTGCTCCGGGAGCGCGCCAGCCAGCTGCGCAGGACGGAGAGGTCGAGCTCGGCGGGCTCGGTCACCCCGAGGCGGGCCGCGTGCTCGAGCAGGCGCGCGACGTCCCCGGTGTAGGCGCGGACGGTGTGCGCCGACCGGGAGAGCTCCAGGGCGAGATGGCGCTCGAACGCCTCGGCGGCCGCCTGCAGCGCCGGGGGCAGCCCCTCGCCCTCGCGAGCAGCCCCCCCGGCGGTCATCCGTTGACCGTGACCCGCCGGGTCTCCCCGGGTCAAGCCGCCGGGCCGTCAGCGGGCCGGCGACGTCGGGACCTTCCCCGTCCCCAGCGCGGTGAGCCGCCAGCCCTCGGGGGTGCGCTGAACGAGCCCGTGCGCCTCCAGCGGCGGCATCACCTGCTGGACGACGATCGGCGACGTGCCGGCCTCGCGGGCGAGTGCGGCGACCCCGATCGAGCGGCGGACCGGCACGGCGTCGAGAACCCGGCGGACCGTCTCCGGCAGCCCGTCGCGCACGTCCACGGGTCCGCGTGGCTCGGTCGCGACGTGCTCCCCCGGCCGGCTGATCAGCTCGAGCACCTCCCTCGCCGTCGTCACGCAGGTCGCGCCCCGGCGCAGCTCCACGTGGCAGCCCGTCGACATCGACGAGGTGACCGGACCGGGGACGGCCATGACCTCGCGGTTCAGCTTCCGCGCCCGGTCGGCGGTGGCCAGCGAGCCGCTGCGCGCCGCCGCCTCGACCACGACCGTGCCGACCGACAGGGCGGCGATCAGCCGGTTGCGCACGAGGAAGCGCCGGCGGGTCGGGTGGCTGCCCGGCGGCAGCTCGGAGACGACCAGCCCGCGCTCCGCGACCGCGCCGAGCAGCCGGTCGTTGCCACGCGGGTAGGCGACGTCGACCCCGCAGGCGAGCACCGCCACCGTCGGGGACCCACCGGCCGCCAGCGCGCCGCGGTGGGCGGCCGCGTCGATGCCGTACGCCCCGCCGCTCACCACGCTCGCACCGCCGGTGGCGATCCCCGCCGCGAGGTCGGCCGCGACGTGCAGGCCGTAGCTGGACGCGGCCCGCGCCCCGACCACCGCCGCCGAGCGGGCGGCCGCCTCCGCCAGCGGCCAGTCGCCGCGCACCCACAGCGACAGCGGCGGCGGGTCGTCCAGGTCGCCGTCGCCGCCCGTCGGCCAGCTCAGCCGGCCGTCCGGCCACTCCGGGTCCCCCGGGCAGACCAGCCGGGCGCCGGCCCGAGCGGCCCGGTCCAGGTCGACGCGGGGGTCGAGCCCGTCGGCCCGGGCCACGATGCCCGGCAGCACCCCCTGCGTCAGCCGGCCGACCGGCACCCCTCGCCGCAGCGACTCCCAGACCTCCACCGCACCCAGCGACGCCACCGCCCGGAAGACCTCCGGGTCGCCGGGCTCCGCGATCCGCGACAGGCCGGCGCGGGCCACCCGCTCCTCGTCGCCGGTCACGCGGCCATCAGCCCCTGGACGGAGCCCTGCCGGAAGGCCAGCGCGTGGGCGACGTGCTCCTGCCGGGGCCGCCCCGCGTCGCCGAGGTCCGCGAGGGTCCACGCCAGCCGCAGCACCCGGCCGTAGCCACGGGCGGTCAGCAGCCCGCGGTCCATCGCGTCGTCGGCGGGTCGGGTCGTGTGCCGGTCGAGCGGCCAGCGCCGGCGCAGCTCGACCGGCGGGACGTCACCGTTGGACCGCCACGGGGTGCCGGCGTAGCGCAGCGCCGCCGCCTGCCGGGCCGCCGCCACCCTCAGCGCGATGTCGGCGCTCGGCTCACCCCGCCCGTCCTCGGCCAGCATCTCGGCCCGGGTGATCCGGGGCACCTCGACGTGCATGTCGACCCGGTCCAGCAGCGGCCC
>SCTD01000172.1 GCA_004299215.1 Frankiales bacterium
GACCAGGCCACCGAGCCGCAGCCGCTCCCCCTGCAGGGAGGGGTCCGCCAGCAGCTCGCTGGTCGTCTTGTAGTAGACGAGGCTGCCCGACAGCCCGGTCAGCGCCAGCACACCCACCGCGCTCAGCACCACGACGGCCAGCGTCAGCAGTCGCCACGGCGGGCGCCGCCGGTCCCCGTGCGTCACTGCCGCCCTCGCCCCGGCCGCGTCCACAGGACGTACGCGGTCCACGTGCCGGCTGTTAGCAGGTAACCGGCGACGACCCAGCCCCAGCCGGTCACCGGTGTTCCCCTGCCCGCACGACAACCGCAGGTCCGGGTGTCAGCTCGGTCGGAGGAACGGTGACGTCGTGGCCGGCCAGCACCTGGGCTCGACGACGTACGACCAGCCAGCCACCCAGGGAGAACGCGACTACGGCCAGGCCCAGCGCCAGTGCCATCCGTCCGTCCATGGGGGAGGGATCAGGTGACAGCACCGTCGCGGGTTGGTGCAGGGTCCGCCACCACACCACCGAGAAGTGCACGACCGGGACGTTGACGAAGCCAAGGATCCCGACCGCTGCGGCCCGTCTGGCGCCGGCCTCCCTGTCATCACCCAGGCCTCGGACACTCAGGTAACCGGCGTAGACCAGCAGCAGCACGACCGTGGTGACCAGCCGCGGGTCCCACACCCACCAGGTCCCCCAGACGGGGCGTCCCCACAGGCTTCCCAGGACGATCGCGAGCGCCGTCATCCCCACGCCGAGCTCCCCGGCAGCCTGCGCTCTGCGGTCCCAACGCAGGTCGCGGCGCAGCAGGTAGGCGACGCTGCTGACGAGCACCACCGCGAAGCAGGCGTACGCCAGCCATGCCGCCGGCACGTGCACGTACATCAGCCGCTGGGCCTGTCCCTGCAGCGCGTCGGGGGGAGCGACCGCGAGCGCGACCACCAGGGCTGCGAGCGAGGTGAGCCCAGCGGTGGCCGACAGGGCGGCGTCAATGCGGCGGGGTGGTGGAGCCATCGACATGCTCACTCCTCCAGCAGAGCGGGGAACACGGTCCAGCAGGCCGCGAGCAGCACCGCGGCGTACGCCACGAGGAGGACGGCCCAGGGCAGGGCCACGACGCCTGGGGTGCTCAGCTGCGCCCCCGCGAGCAGCGCCGGCAGTCCCGCGGGGAGCACCAGCGCCGGCAGCAGACCGCGCCGGCGTGAGCCGGTAGCGACCAGCACGCCCACAGCAGTCGTCAGGGACGCCAGGGCCAGGGTACCGAGCACGCCGGCACCGACAGCGACGAGCGGTGGACGCACGTCGAACAGCACGACGACCAGACCGGACGTGAGCGCCCAGACGGTCAGCAGCGCCGCCCAGACGCCGAGCAGCTTTCCCGCGAACAGCGCCCCGGGTCCCGTCAGCGCACGCAGCACGTCCCAGGTGTCCTCGGTCAGCTCGGCGCTCAACACGGCACGCGCGACGGGGAGGGTGGCGACGAGCACGGCGAGCCACACCGTGCCGCCGGCGGTTCGCTCGAGCGCCTGCGGCTCCGGCCCGAAGGCCAGCCCGGCGAGCACGACGAAGGCTGCGGCCAGCGGCAGGGCCGTCGTCAGCAGCTCCCGCCCGGCGCGCTCGACGGCCGCCTCGCGCCGCAGCACGGCGAGCACCTGCGCCGACAGCGTCACACCACCTCCAACCGGCCGCCGGCCAGGCGCAGGTGAGCGTCCGCCAGGGGCAGCAACGCGGCTGGCTGATGGGTTGCGACCAGGACGGCGGTACCGGCGGAGCGCAGGTACCCGAGCACCGTCACCAGGAGGTCGACGCCCCGCTCGTCGAGGACCCCGGTGGGTTCGTCCAGGCACAGCACCGTCGGCTCGACAGCAGCAGCAACGGCCAGGGTTGCCCGCACCCGCTCGCCGGCCGACAGGGTGCCCAGCCGCCGATCCGCGTGCGCAGCGATGCCGAGCAGCGCCAGCGCTGGCCCCGACGCGCCGCGCCGGCCGACGAGGGCAGCCGTCGTGGCCACCGCGTCACCCACCGTCTGCGCGCTGCGCAGCCCACCGCCGGCCCGGAGGTACAAGGCGGTGCCGGAGCACGTCCGCGTGCCAGTCGTCGACTGCAGGAGCCCAGCAGCCAGCCGAAGCAGGGTGGTCTTCCCGGAACCGTTCTCCCCGGTCACGACCGACACGGTCCCAGGCTGCAAGCTCAGGTCCAGGGGGGCCCAGACGGGATGCCCCGCAAAACGCCGAGTGACCCCAGACAGCGCTAATGCCGACTCCCCCCGCGCGCGCGGGACCGTTGCGCTGAACGCCGCCGGGGAAGACACCCCCGTACGGTAAGGCGGGAGTGGCGTGCCGGTCCTGCTGTGTCCGGCGAGGCCTGACGGGACAACGGGCCACCCGCGTGCCCGATATGGTCACATTGGCTCATTTGCGAGCGGTTTCCTACCGTAATGTTTGCGGTTGGCCGACGCTGGAGGCATGTTCTTGCACTCTCGGACGAGCCATCACCAGCCGGCCGGTGGCCGGCGCCGGCCCGCCGGCGACAAGCTTCGGCGCGTCGAACCCGCAGTGTGGCTGCTCGTGATCACCCTGCTCGCGGTCGGCTCCGCTGGAGTCGCTGCTCTGGGAGAAGGGCGAGATCTGGCGCGGACGGCTGCGGAGAGCCATGAGCTCGTGGAAGCCTACGAAGAGGCGGAGCGGCACGTATTGAGCGCAGAACTTGCCCGCGCTCGACGGGCTGGACCGGGGATGCCACGAGGCGAGGCGTGGGCGGGAATCGACGCCGCCGTACGGCACCTGCGGATTTTGGGAAGCATCGCGCACGCGGCGGAGATGAAGGCGGTCGAGGCCGACTATCGGCGTTACCGAGCATTGGCATCCGGCGAGAGCATTGACGGTGTGGCTCCGGCCGCCCAGGACCTCTTGGAGGGGTTGCGCGCGGGAGCGAGCAGTCACAGTCGTGAGGCCGGGGCAGACACGGCGCGCCTGTCCCAGCGTCTGCGGCTGCTCCAGGCGGGCCTCATGGGCCTGCTGGCACTGGGCGCTGCAACCGGGATCGCCGCAGGCCGGACACTGCTGGTGCGCCGCCGATCGCTGGAGCGGCATGCGGAGGAGAAGGACCACACGAGCCAGCACGACGAGTTGACAGGTCTGCCGAACCGACTGCGGATGACATCGCTGATCGCGGAGGCCTCCGACCGCGCTCGATCTGGCGGTGGTCGTATGGCCGTGCTGTGGCTCGATCTCGACGGCTTCAAAGCCGTGAATGACGGGCTGGGTCACGGAGCCGGTGACGAGGTGCTGAAGCAGATGGCCGATGCGCTGCGGGACTCACTGCGGGCACAGGACGTCCTGGGGCGGTTCGGCGGCGACGAGTTCGTCGTCCTCTGCCCGGATGTGCCGTCATCGGCTGCGACCATCGCCGTCGCGCAGCGACTGGGCGAAGCAGCCCGACGGCCTCTGAGAATCGGGGAACGGGACCACATGCTCAGCGCCAGCATCGGGGTGGCGCACGGCCCGATGGAGTCTGCGGACGCGATGCTCGGCGCGGCAGACGCCGCCATGTACCAGGCGAAGGCGCTCGGCCCTGCGCAGTACGCCGTGTTCGACGAATCCATGCGGGAAGCCGAGTTCGTGCGCCTGCAGCTGACCAGCGAACTCGCGGCTGCGGCGG
>SCTD01000173.1 GCA_004299215.1 Frankiales bacterium
CGCCGAAGTAGTACTTGGCCGCTGCCTGCACGCCGTAGACGTTGTTGCCGAGGTAGAGCACGTTGAGGTAGTCGGTGAGGATCTCCTCCTTGCTCAACCGGTTCTCCAACCGGACCGCGAGGCCGGCCTCCTTGATCTTCCGCAGCAGGGTCCGGTCGTTGCCCACGTAGGCGTTCTTCACGTACTGCTGCGTCAGCGTGGAGCCGCCCTGCTTGCGCCCGCCCGAGAGGTCGCGGATCGCGGCCCGCATCGTCGCGAGCGGGTCGACGCCGGAGTGGTCGAGGAAACGCGCGTCCTCGGCGCTGATGATCGCCTTCCGCATGATGTCCGGGATGTCCTCTGCCCGGATGTTCTCGCGCCGGTACGGGGGCCGGATCTGACCGATCTGCGTACCGTCCGCAGCGAGCAGAAGCACCGACTTCGGTGCAGGCGCCACCGCGCGGACGTCGAACGGCGCCGCCAGCAGTCCGGCGACGAAGGTGGTCACACCGACCACGAAGGCCAGCACGAGCACCAGGAAGACGCGGGCCACACGCCGGCCGCGCTGCCGCCGGCGAGCCGCGGGGGACAGCCGACGGGGCGCGCCCGGAGGTCGCGGCGGACGGCTCGCACCGGCGCGGCCGGGGCGGGCGACGGCGCTGGACGACATGCGCCGAGCGTACGTCCGCGCCGCGCTCCGTGCCCGGGTGCGGCATGGTGTGCGGCATGACCCGGCACGAGCCGACGGCGCGGGTGCTCGTGGTGGACGACACCGAGCACGTGCGGACCTTCGTCGCGAACATGCTCGCCATCGACGGCTTCGACGTCGTCGGCGCCGCGGCCGACGGCGAGCGCGCGGTCGAGCTGGCCGTCGAGCTGGACCCGCACGTCGTGGTGATGGACCTGCGGATGCCCGGCATCGACGGGCTGGAGACCACCCGGCGGATCCGCGCCGCGCGCCCCGGCCAGCAGATCGTCCTCTACACGGCCTACCTCGACGCGACGATCGAGCGGGAGGCCGCCGAGGCCGGTGTCGCGCTCTGCCTCGGCAAGGTCGAGGGCCTGCCCCGGCTCGAGCGCGAGCTGTCCCGGCTGACCCTCGCGCTGTCCCGCCGGGACTGAGCGGCGACTGGGCCGCCGAGGCCGCGGACGCTCCGCCGTACGGACGCTCAGGGAACCGGACAGAACTGCCGACACCGTGAGGAGCCGTGCCGTTACCATGGGTACGGTACGCCCGCTTCGCGACCCGCCGGGTCTGGAGGTGGGCGTTCCCGCCCGTGCCGACAGGAGTCCCAGTGCGTCGCGCGCCGCGAGTCGCTGCCGGGTTCCCGCGCGCCCTCGTCCGGGGCCGCGCATGACCGGCGCGCCGGCCGCCGTGGCCGCGCGCCCGGCGGAGGTCACGGTTCCCGTCCCGACCGCGGCCGGCGACGACGAGCCGGAGGTCGTGCACGCGCCGGCCGAGGGCGAGGCCGCCGTCACGCTGGCGCTGGTGCAGCGCGCCCAGGACGGCGACACCGAGGCTTTCGGCGAGCTGTACGACCGCTACGTCGACCTCGTCTACCGCTACGTCTACTACCGGGTCGGCTCCGCCCAGGTCGCCGAGGACCTCACCAGCGAGACGTTCCTGCGCGCGCTGCGCCGGCTGTCGTCGTTCACCTGGCAGGGCCGCGACGTGGGCGCGTGGTTCGTGACCATCGCGCGCAACCTGATCGCCGACCACTACAAGAGCAGCCGCTACCGGCTGGAGATGACCACGGACGACGTCTCGGAGTCCGGCGCGGCGCTCACGCAGGAGGGTCCGGAGAGCGCCGTCCTCGAGGCCATGCAGAACAAGGTCCTGCTCGAGGCCGTGAAGCAGCTCAACGCCGAGCAGCAGGAGTGCATCGTGCTGCGCTTCCTGCAGGGGCTCTCGGTCTCCGAGACCGCTCAGGCGATGGGCAAGAACGACGGCGCGATCAAGGCGCTGCAGTACCGCGCGATCCGCACCCTCGGCCGGCTGCTCCCCGAGGGGGTGGAGCTGTGATGGCCCACCCGGGTGTCGCCCTGGTCACTTCGGGCCATTTCCGGCGCGAGGCCGTCACCGGCTGCCAGCACCTGTCGTTGACCGAGGTGACGCGCCACCGGGGCGCTCGCCGGGAGGAGGTGTCGCGATGAACCCGTTCGGCTCGCGCGCCTCCGACGACTTCGCGCGGCTCCTCGACAGCGGCGGCACGGTCGCCCTCGTCACCCGCCTCCGCGCGACCGGTTCCGCTCTCGACGGCGCCGTCGCCCCCCGGCCGGAGTTCCGCGCCGCGCTGCGCACCCGGCTGCTGGCGGTGGCCACGGTGCAGGCCACGGTGCAGGCCGCGGCGGCCGGTGCGGGCGCCGCGG
>SCTD01000174.1 GCA_004299215.1 Frankiales bacterium
ACTCGATCGAGGCGCCGGTCCCCTTGAAGTCGTAGCGGGTCGCCGCCTCCTTGGCGGTCTGGTTCAGGGCGTTGTCGACCTCCTGCCGGTCGACCTTGCTCACGACGTCGAAGGACGGATCGGCCACGCGGCACTCCTTGCTATCGTCTCCCGCGCACCAGGCGGGTTGCCCGAGCGGTCAAAGGGAGCAGACTGTAAATCTGTCGGCACAGCCTACGAAGGTTCGAACCCTTCACCCGCCACAGCGCGGGACGCGGCCCCCGGACCGAAGTGGTCGGGGGCCGTTCCTGTCCCCGGGGCGTACGGCCGGGCTCACGGCCGCCGCAGCACCCCGCGCGCCAGCAGCTCGATGGTGAGCACCACCGCGCAGGCCTGCACCGCCAGCAGCGCGACCAGCACGAGGAGCTGGACCGCGCCGGCCTGCACGGGGCTGGCGCCGCCGAGCAGCGTCCCCACGAAGGTGCCGGGCAGCGCGACCAGCCCCACCGTCCGGGTCGCGTCGAGGCCGGGCAGCATCGCCTCGGCCGCCGCCGGACGGCTCACCATCAGCCCGGCCTCCCGGTCGACGAACCCGAGCGCCATCGCCGCCTCCACCTCGCCGCGCCGCAGGACCAGCTCGTCCAGGCCGCGGCGGCCGGCCAGCACCGTCCCGGTCATCGCGCCGCCGATGAGGATGCCCGCCACGGGGACGACCGCGACCCCCCTGGCCGGGACCACCTGCAGCCCGACGAGCAGGGCGACGACCGGCAGCGAGGAGGCCGCCACCGGGAGCGCGCTCCACCAGCCGCAGCGCGACCGCACGAGCCGCCGCGCAGCGGTGCCGCTGGCCACGACGGTCATGAAGACGACGAACAGCAGGCTCAGCCACAGCGACCGGACCACCGCGGCGAGCACGAGCGCGATGGCCCCCAGCTGCAACGCCGCGCGGACGGACGCGACGAGCACGTCGCTGTGCAGGCCCAGCCGGCCGTAGCCGGCCAGCGCCACGGCCATCGCGACGAGCAGGACCAGGGCGAGGGCGAGCGGCCAGCCGACCTCCACGAGCGGGGACACGTGCCAAGCGGACCACGTCGGAGGGTCCTCGGGCGAACGGGAGGCCCGGCGCAGCGACCGTGTAGTCTTCTGCCTGCTTCGCCGCCCCCTTAGCTCAGTCGGCAGAGCGTCTCCATGGTAAGGAGAAGGTCTACGGTTCGATTCCGTAAGGGGGCTCTGCTCCGCCTCCTGGGTCCGCCCGGGGGACGGCTTCTCGGCGGTGTAGCTCAGCCTGGTAGAGCAAGCGGCTCATAATCGCTGTGTCACCGGTTCAAGTCCGGTCACCGCTACATCCCGACCCGGCGCGCGCGCCGGGTAGTCTTGTCGTACCCGCAGGTCTCCCCGATGTGAAAGCGCAGGCACTCCCGCATGGCCGCCACCGACGTCCGCCCGAAGATCACGATGGCCTGCCAGGTGTGCAAGAACCGCAACTACATCACCAAGAAGAACCGGCGCAACGACCCGGACCGCCTGGACCTCAAGAAGTTCTGCCCGACCTGCCGGCAGCACACCGACCACCGCGAGACGCGCTAGCCGTTCCGCGCACGCAGGCCGGCCCCCCACCCGGGGAGGCCGGCCTTCGTCGTTCCCGGGGGCGGCGCTAGCGTCGCCGGCGTGCCCCTGAACCGCGACGTCATCGGCCGCCGGTACCCCGCGCCCACGACCTTCGAGGTCGGCCGCGAGCACATCCGCAGCTTCGCCGCTGCCATCGGGGACGACTCCCCGGCCAGCTCCGACCCGGAGGCTGCCCGGGCGCTGGGCCACCCCGACGTCGTCGCACCCCCGACGTTCCTCACCGCGCTGAGCTTCCGCTTCGCCGACAGCGGTCCCAAGAACGACCCGGACCTCGGGCTCGACTACTCGCGGGTCGTCCACGGCGAGCAGTCCTTCGAGCTGCACCGCCCGGTCTGCGCGGGTGACGTGCTCACGAGCGTGCTCACCGTCGAGGACATCCGGGACGCCGGCCGCAACGAGCTGATCATCAGCCGCACCGACGTCACCGACGCCGCCGGTGCGCGGGTCGCGACGGTGCGTACGACCACCGTCTCCAGAGGCACCGCCGCCGGCTGACCGGTTGCTGCACCGGCGGTGCAACCTCCCTAGCGCGAATCGGCAGGAATCGGTCACACTCCGGCGAACTGTGACGCAGCGCACACCTCGCCCAGCCGTGCCCGCCCCGCCCTGATGACCTGCTCGCCCAGCTCGACGGAGGTCCCGTGTACCGCAGCTCGCCTGCCCGCAAGTACGGACCGCTCGCGGCGCTCGCCGCCGTGCAGCTCCTGGTCGTCCTGGTGGCGCCCTCCACGGCGCCGGACGCGGGCAGCGACGCCCTCGCCACGGGAGCGCCCGGGGCTGCGGGCGTGCCGGGTGCGGCCGGGGCACCGCCCGGGACCGTCCTCGCCGACGGCAGCACCGTGGCCGCGGACGGCAGCATCGTCGCGCCCTCCGGGACCACGGCCGGGACGGCGACGACCGGCGCCGGTGCTGCGTCGGCCGGGAGCGGGACGACGGCGAGCGGCGGCGCCGCAGTGGCCGGCGGGGCGCAGGCGGCCGCCGTCACGGGCGACACCTCGCACTGCGTCGACGGCCGGCAGTTCGACCCCAGGCTCGACTACTTCGCGCCGCCGTGCGTCCCCGGCAAGCCCGGGCAGACCGGCGTCGACAACGGCGGCTCGACCAGCATGGGTGTGACCAGGGACAAGGTCGTCGTCGTCAACTACATCCCCGACTACGGCGCGGAGGTGAACGCGATCCTGCGCGCGCAGGGCCTCTACTACGACGCCGAGGACGCGAAGGTGATGAACGCAGCCTTCTCGTCGTTCATCAACGCGACGTACAACCTGCACGGCCGCAAGCTCGAGATCATCACCTACCAGGGCACCTGCCGGACCGTGCCGCCGGACCTGCCGTGCCTGATCGGCGAGATGAACACCATCGCCAAGCGCTACAAGCCGTTCGCCGTCCACTTCAACACCACGGTCTGCTCGCGCTGCTACGCCGAGCTCGCCCGCCTGAAGATCGTGAGCTTCGGCGGGGCCGGCTTCTCCGAGGAGTTCCGCCGGCAGCTCAAGCCGTACAACTACGCCGAGGGCATCAGCGCGACCCGCATGGCGAAGACCTTCGCCAACTGGTGGTGCAACCAGATGACCTCCAAGGGGGGCACCGGCCGGACGGCGATCTACGCCGGTGCCCAGAACCCGCAGCAGGACTTCCGCAAGAGCCCGCGCGAGCTCGGCGTCGTGTCGACCGACGACCCGGACAACAAGGGTGTCGTGAAGGACGTGCTCTACCCGGAGCTGGCCAAGTGCGGGGAGAAGGTCACGCACGAGTACTTCTACGAGCAGAACGTCAGCACTGCCGAGCAGCAGTCGCAGGCCGGCACGGCGGTGATGAACTCGCCGCAGAACCCGGCGACCAGCGTCGTCTGCTTCTGCGACCCGGTCGCCCCGCAGTTCTCCTACAGCGCAGCGGCGCGCAACAACTACTGGCCGGAGACGCTGTTCGCCAGCAACCAGGGCCTCGACACCGACCCGACGGGTCAGACCTACATGGACTCGGGCGGCAGCCCGAGCCTGGCCTGCCCGTTCCCGGCACGGGGCTGTAGCTTCGACGGGGCGCTCGGCCTCGGCGAGGAGTCCGGCACCCGGCCGGCCGACCAGCTCGCCGGCGTCAAGATCTTCAAGGCGTCGGGCAAGGCCGCCTCCAGCGGGCTCACCCCGCTGGTCCAGGAGAACTTCTGGACCAACTACAACATGCTGGCCAGCCTGATCATGGTCACCGGCCCGAACCTCAGCCCGGCCACCATGGCGGCCGCCGCGCCGAAGCTCGGCTCGCGTGGTGGTGGGACCACGGGCTACGCACGGCGGGCCTTCGAGGACGGCGAGCAGTCGTGGACCCGCGACGTGCGGCTCCTCTACTGGAGCAAGAAGAAGACCAGCGCCTTCAACGGCGAGGCCGGTGCCTACGTCCAGGTCGGGCCGCGGATGGAGTCGTTCCCGAAGGCCAAGCAGCCGGCGATCCCGACCGTCGACCAGCGAGGCTGACGTGACGGCGATGCGCTACGCCGCCGTGGCCGTGGTCTACCTGCTGTTCATGAACGTCGTCGTCGGGCTGTCGGCGTCCAACATCCTGAACGGCATCGCCCTCGGCTCCCTCTACGGCATCGTCGGCGTCGCCCTCGTGCTGGTCTACCGGACCAACCGGATCATCAACTTCGCCGCGGCCGCCCTCGGTGCCGTCCCGGGCATCACCGCGCTGCTGCTCGTGACGAACAGGGACTGGAGCTACGTCGTCGCGCTGCCGGTGGCGGTCGTCGGCGGGCTGCTCGTGGGTGCGCTCACCGATGTCGTGGTGATGCGGCGGTTCGCCGGCAGCCCCCGGCTCATCGTGACGGTCGTGACGATCGGCCTCGCCCAGACCTACGGCATCCTCGGCTTCTTCATCCCGATCTGGTTCGGCCAGCGGGCCGACACCCCGCCGCTGGTCACCACGCCGTGGCAGTCGCTCGCGATCGAGAACAGCCGGGGGGAGCCGGTCCTCGACGGGAACCAGGTCTTCGCGTTCGGCGTCGTCCTGCTTCTCACCGTCGGGCTGGCGCTGTTCTTCTCCCGCAGCCGGATGGGCATGGCCGTACGCGCCTCCGCCGAGAACGCCGAGCGGGCCGCGCTGCTCGGCGTCCCGGTCAAGCAGGTCGGGACGGTCGCGTGGGCGCTGGCCGGGCTGCTCGCCAGCGTCGCGATCTTCGCGCAGGCGCCACTGATCGGCGTGCCCAAGGACGCGAGCCTCGGCCTCGACGTGCTGCTCTACGGCCTGGCGGCCGCCGTCGTCGCCGGCCTGGACAGGATGGGCACGGCGCTCTACGCCGGCACCGGCATCGGCGTGCTCATCTTCGCCTCCGTGGCCAAGACCGGCAGCAACGACCTGGCCGCCGCGATGATGCTGGTCATCATCCTGGTGGCGCTGCTCGTGCGCCGGGGCACGCTGTCGCGTGCCTTCGACAGTGGCGCCTCCACCTGGCAGACCGTCAAGGCGTTCCGCCCGATCCCGGCAGAGCTGCGCGACGTCCCGGAGGTCCGCACGGCGCGCTACGCCCTGCTGTCGCTCGCGATCGTGACGGCGTTCGGCGCGCCCTTCGTCGTCAGCGACGAGTACATGGCGTCGCTGACCGTCCTGCCGCTGTTCGGCATCATCGCCGTCTCGCTGGTGGTGCTGACGGGCTGGGCAGGGCAGATCTCGCTCGGCCAGTTCGGCCTGGTCGGCATCGGCGCCGCCGTGTCCGGCGGCATCGCGAACGACCACAACATCGACTTCTTCGTCGCGTGCTCCCTCGGCATCGCCGCCGGTGCGCTCACCGCCGTCCTCATCGGTCTGCCCGCCATCCGGATCCAGGGGCTCTACCTGGCGGTCACGACGCTGGCGTTCGGCCTGGCCATGTCGAACTACGTGCTGCGCGACGAGTACTGGATCGGCGACCTGCTGCTGCCCGACGGCTTCGCGTCGACCCTGCGGCGGCCCTGGCTCTACGGCCGGTGGGACCTCGAGGACGACCGCACGTACTACGTCGTGTGCGTCGTCGCGCTCGCGCTCACGATGGCGGTCGCGCTGGCCTTCCGCAGCAACCGCAGCGGGCGCGTGCTCATCGCGATGCGCGACAACCAGAAGGCCGCGGCGTCCTACAGCCTCAACCCGGTGCGGGTGCGCCTGGCCGCCTTCGCGGTCTCCGGCGGCATCGCGGGCCTCGCCGGGACGCTGTTCGCCTACCTGCAGCACGCCGTCGAACCGGGCACCTACGACGTGACGTCGAGCCTGTTCGTCTTCCTCGCCGCGTGCGTCGCCGGTCTCACCAGCGTGTGGGCGGCGGTCGTCGGCGTCGTGCTGTTCGAGGCGTCGGTGCTCTTCGGCCCGCTGCTGTGGAACTCGCTCGGCCCCAACTTCCAGGAGGTCGTACCGCTCCTGCTCACCGGGCCGCTGCTGATCGTCAACCTGTACCAGACGCCCGGCGGCCTCGCGGGCTACGCGTTCGAGCAGCGCGACCGCTTCCTGCGGCGCATCGCGAGCAAGCACGGCATCCACGTCCCGAGCCTGGTCGCGGACCGGCGCGTCGAGGACGAGGACGGGCGTACGACGCAGCTGTCCGCAGAGCCGGAGGCCAGCCTGGAGGAGGCCGCCGCCCACGGTCACGAGGTCCTCGAAGGAGCCGGCCGATGAACCTCTCCTGGCTGCGCCGCACGGCACCGGTGCCGGCTGGCGCCGCGACCGACGGCCCGCTGCTCTCCTGCCGCGGCGTCGACGTCGCCTACGACAAGGTGCAGGTGCTGTTCGGCGTCGACCTCGACGTCGAGCGGGGCGAGATCGTGGCTCTGCTCGGCACGAACGGCGCGGGCAAGTCCACGCTCCTCAAGGCGGTCTCGGGCCTGGTGACGCCGGTCGCCGGCAGCATCTGGTTCGACGGCGTCGACATCACCCGGTCCGATGCGGTCGCGACCG
>SCTD01000175.1 GCA_004299215.1 Frankiales bacterium
TCGCCGGCGGCCACGCCCGCACGGCGAGGAAGGCCGCGCCGGTCAGGTGGGCGCGCAGAGCCAGCACCTCGCGCACGTGGGGGTAGGGCGCCCGCGGCTCGGCGTGCAGGTCGTCGCCGTCGTCCCAGACGACCACCAGGCCCAGGTCGCGCACCGGGGCGAACGCGGTCGCCCGGGTGCCGACGACGACGCGGACCTCCCCGCGGAGCACCCGCAGCCAGCGGCGGTAGCGCTCGGCCGGGCCGAGGTCGGCCGACAGGCTCACCGCCGGGACGCCCGCCTCGGCCAGCGCGCCGGCGACCCGGTCGAGGTCACGGGAGTCCGGGACGACGACGACCACACCGCGGCCGCTGGCAGCGCACGCCTGCGCCGCGGCTGCCAGCTCGGCCGGCCAGGTCGGTCCGGGCAGGGCGGTCCAGGCGGCCCGCGGGCTGAGGCCCTGTGCCAGGGCGGTGAGGAAAGCTGGCCCGGCCGGGTAGCGGGCCCAGGTGCCGGGCTCCGGGCTCGTCGGTGGCTCGGCCGGCGGCTGCGGCGGCTCCGCCTCTGTGCGGGCGTGCCGGGGCGGGATCGCCAGGCGCAGCACGTCGGGCAGCGTCCCGGCTGTGCGGTCCGCGACCGCACGCGCCAGAGCGGCGACCTCGCCGGTCAGCACCTGCTCCGGGCTGACCACCGCCAGCGGCGTCAGCCGGCCGGGGTGCTCGCTCTCCTCGGCCCGCTCCAGGAGCCACCCGTCGACGAGCCGTCCGGCGAAGCGGACGCGCACGCGCACCCCTGGCTGCGCAGCGCTGTCCGCGGACGCCGGCACGGCGTAGTCGAAGGGCCGGTCCAGGTGCGCGAGACCGGTGTCGACGACCACCCGGGCGACCGGCAGGTGCTCGGCGAGCGGAGCGGGCGGCTTGCCCGTGGGCGTGCGCTTGCGCGGGGCCTTGAGCCCCAGCGGCAGCACGTCCTCGGTCACGGCCCCGAGGCTAGGCGCGCCCCGTGACAGCCCCCGAGCACCGCGACGATCTTCGTGTTGTCGTGGCCCGCTGAGCGTGCGCGGACCACGACGGGACGAAGATCGTCGCGGGAGTGGCGCCTACTGGCCGGCGGCCTTCTTCAGCAGCTCGGCGCGGTCGGTCGACTCCCAGGTGAAGTCGGGCAGCTCGCGCCCGAAGTGGCCGTAGGCGCTGGTCTGGGCGTAGATGGGCCGCAGCAGGTCCAGGTCGCGGATGATCGCGGCCGGGCGGAGGTCGAACACGTCCACGATCGCCTTCTGCAGGTCCTCGTCGGAGATGACGCCGGTCCCGAAGGTGTCGACGAACAGGCCGACCGGCTCCGCCTTGCCGATGGCGTACGCGACCTGCACCTCGCACGTGCTCGCGAGGCCCGCGGCGACGACGTTCTTGGCGACCCAGCGCATCGCGTAGGCGGCCGAGCGGTCGACCTTGGACGGGTCCTTGCCGGAGAAGGCGCCGCCGCCGTGGCGGGCGTAGCCGCCGTAGGTGTCGACGATGATCTTGCGGCCGGTCAGGCCGGCGTCACCCATCGGGCCGCCGATGACGAACTTGCCGGTCGGGTTGACCAGCAGCCGGTAGCCCTCGGTCTCGAGCCCGATGTCGGCGATCTCCGGTGCCACGACGTGCTCGGCGATGTCGGGGGTGAGCAGGCTGGCGATGTCGATGTCCTCGGCGTGCTGCGAGGAGACGACCACGGTGTCGAGGCGGACCGGCTTGCCGTCGACGTACTCGATGGTGACCTGCGTCTTGCCGTCCGGACGGAGGTAGGGGACGGTGCCGTCCTTGCGGACCTGCGTGAGCCGCTTGGACAGCCGGTGCGCCAGCGCGATCGGCAGCGGCATCAGCTCCGGGGTCTGGTCGCAGGCGAAGCCGAACATCAGGCCCTGGTCGCCGGCGCCCTGCTTCTCGAGCTCGTCGGTCTCGCCCTCGACGCGGTGCTCGTAGGCGTCGTCGACGCCCTGGGCGATGTCCGGGCTCTGCGCGCCGATGGAGACGCTGACGCCGCAGCTCGCGCCGTCGAAGCCCTTCTTGCTGCTGTCGTAGCCGATCTCGAGGATCCGGTCGCGGACGATCGCCGGGATGTCTGCGTAGGCCTCGGTGGTGACCTCACCGGCGATGTGGACCTGGCCGGTCATGATCAGCGTCTCGACGGCGACGCGGCTCTTGGGGTCCTCGGCCAGCAGGGCGTCGAGGATCGAGTCGCTGATCGCGTCGGCGATCTTGTCGGGGTGGCCCTCGGTGACCGACTCGGACGTGAACAGGCGACGGGACACGGGGCTCCTCAGGGGTAGCGGCTCGCGCAGGTGCGCGCAGGCGATCGTCGATCAGCCTACCGAGGGAGCAGACGGGCCCCGACGAGGTCCCAGACGGCGTCCGCCAGCGCCTCCTTGGTCCCGAACGGCACGTCGGTCGCGGAGCCGTCCGCGGCCAGCACGGTTGCGGCGTTGGAGTCGGTCTCGAAGCCGGTCGGGTGGCCGGTCTCCCCCACCTCGTTGACCACCAGCAGGTCGCAGCCCTTGCGGGCGAGCTTGGCCCGGCCGTGGGCCATCACGTCGCCGTCGGCGTCGCCGGTCTCGGCCGCGAAGCCGACCAGCACCTGCCCCGGCTTGCGGGCAGCGACCAGCTCGGCGAGCACGTCCGGGTTCTGGACGAGCTCGACGGTCAGCGTCTCGGTCTTCTTGCGCTTGGTCGCGAGCCGCTCCACGGGGCGGTAGTCGGCGACGGCAGCGGCCATCACCACGACGTCGGCCTCCTTGCCCTCGGCGAGCACCGCGTCGCGCAGCTCCAGGGCGCTGGTCACCCGGCGGACGGTCACGCCGGCCGGGTCGGGCAGCGAGACGCTGCTGACCAGGACGACCTCGGCGCCGCGCGCGACTGCCGTACGCGCCAGGGCGTAGCCCTGCTTGCCGCTGGAGCGGTTGCCGAGGAAGCGCACCGGGTCGAGGTGCTCGCGGGTGCCGCCGGCGCTGATGACGACGCGGCGGCCGGCGAGGTCCTGCGCGCGCCCGGCGAGGGCGCGTACGCAGATCTCGAACAGCTCGCCGGCTTCCGGGAGGCGGCCCTTGCCGGAGTCCTTGCCGGTCAGCCGGCCGACCGCCGGCTCGACGACCTGCACGCCACGGGAGCGCAGCGTCGCGACGTTGGCCTGCGTCGCGGCGTGCTCCCACATCTCGGTGTGCATGGCCGGCGCGAGCACGACCGGACAGCGGGCGGTGAGCAGCACGTTGGTGAGCAGGTCGTCGGCCAGGCCGTGCGCAGCCTTCGCGAGCAGGTCGGCCGTGGCAGGGGCGACCACGACGAGGTCGGCCTGCTGGCCGATCCGGACGTGCGGGACCTCGTGGACGTCGGTCCAGACGTCGCTGCTGACCGGCTTGCCGGACAGCGCGGACCAGGTCGGCGCGCCGACGAACTCGAGCGCGGCCCGGGTGGGCACGACGGTGACGTCGTGGCCCGACTCGGCCAGCCGGCGGAGCAGCTCGACGGCCTTGTAGGCGGCGATGCCGCCGGCCACGCCCAGGACGACGCGGCTCATCTGCGGCTCTTAGACAGCCGGGTCGGCGACCTGCTCGTGCGTGAGCAGCCCGGCGTTGATCTCGCGCAGCGCGATCGACAGCGGCTTCTCCTGCACGCCGGTCTCGACCAGCGGGCCGACGTACTCCAGCAGGCCCTCGCCGAGCTGGGAGTAGTAGGCGTTGATCTGCCGCGCGCGCTTGGCGGCGTAGATGACCAGGGAGTACTTCGAGTCCGTGGCGGCGAGCAGCTCGTCGATCGGGGGGTTGGTGATGCCGATCGGGTTGGCGACGGTGCCGGCCACAGGGAAACTCCTAGCTCGGGGAAACTCCCATCAACGCTACCAGCCGGTCGGCTGCCGCCTCGAGGTCGTCGTTGACGACGACGACGTCGAACTCGTCCTCCGCCGCCATCTCGATCCGCGCGCGGTCGAGCCGGCTCCGGATGGTCGCGGCGTCCTCGGTCCCGCGGCCGGTCAGGCGGCGGGCCAGCTCGTCGAAGGTCGGCGGCGCCAGGAAGACCAGCTGCGCGTCGGGCATCTGCGCGCGGACCTGCCGGGCGCCGTGCAGGTCGATCTCCAGCAGGACGGGGGTGCCCGCGTCCAGCCGCTCCTCGACCGGCAGGCGCGGGGTGCCGTACGACGCGCCCATGTGGGCGTCGTGCTCCAGCAGCTCGCCGGCCGCGACCATCCGGTCGAACTCCGCCTGGTCGACGAAGAAGTACTCGACCCCCTCGGTCTCCCCCGGCCGCGGCGGCCGCGTGGTGACGCTGACCGACAGCCACACGTCGGGGTGCCGGCCGCGCAGCACCTTCACGACGCTGCCCTTGCCCACGCCCGAGGGGCCCGACAGCACCGTCAGCCTGCCGGAGCTCAAGAGGTGCTGAACTCGCGGACGAGCGCCTCGCGCTGCTTGGTGCCCAGGCCGCGCACCCGCCGCGACGGCGAGATCTCGAGCCGCTCCATGATCCGCTGCGCGCGGACCTTGCCGACCCCGGGCATCGCCTCCAGCACCGCGACGACCTTCATCTTCCCGATGACCTCGTCGGTGTCGCCGTCCGCGAGCACCTGGTCCAGGCTCGCCCCGCTGCTCTTGAGCCGGACCTTCAGCGCCGCCCGGGCCTTGCGCGCTGCGGCGGCCTTCGCGAGGGCGGCGGAGCGCTGCTCGGGCGTGAGGGGCGGCAGCGCCACGCGGTTCACCTCGGGAGTCGTTCGCGACGGGTGCAGCAGGACCAACGGAACGTAGCGGCGCGACGACCCCCGGGGCAACGGGGGGTCGCTCAGGACCTGGGCAGGGAGGCGGCGATGCTCGCCGCGGCCGCGCCCGGGTCGGCCGCGCCCGTGATCGGCCGGCCGATCACGAGCAGGTCCGCGCCGTCGGCGAGCGCCTGCTCCGGAGTCGCGACACGTGCCTGGTCCTGCACGTCGGCGCCGGCCGGCCGGACGCCGGGCGTGATGAGCACGACGCCGGGACCGACCTCCGCACGTACGGCCGCGACCTCCTGCGGTGAGCAGACCAGCGCCCCGGCGCCCGCCCCCACGGCGAGCGAGGCGAGCCGGCGCACCGCGTCCAGCGGCGGGCCGGCCAGGCCGACGGCGTCGAGGCCCTCGGCGGACAGGGACGTGAGCACGGTGACCGCGGCGATGGTCACGCCGTCCGCCGCGTCGACGGCCGCGCGGACCATGTCCGCTCCCCCGCTGGCGTGCACGGTGAGGTAGCGCGGCCGCAGCCGCGCGACGGACCGCACCGCGCCGGCCACGGTGTTGGGGATGTCGTGCAGCTTGAGGTCGAGGAAGAGGTCGGCGCCCGAGCCGCCGCGGACGCTGTCGACGATCGAGGGGCCGGTCCGGCAGAAGAGCTCCAGGCCGACCTTGACCACCGCCACGTGCGGCGTGACCGCCCGGGCCCACAGCGCCGCGGTCTCGGCGTCGGGGGCGTCGAGCGCGACGGCGATGGGGGCTCTCACGAGGTCTCCTCGAAGGTGTCGTCGAACGAGCGGCGCAGGTCCACGACGGGCTCGTCGCCGACCGGGTCGGGGCTCTCGGGGACGGACGGCACCGGGGGTCGGTGCGCGAGGCCGATCACGTCGGCCAGCCGGGCGATCCCGCGCTCCGCCAGGGCGTGCTCCAGCTCGGCCAGCACGCGCACCGGTGCCGTCGGGTCACCGAAGACGGTGGTGCCGACGCTGACCGCGCTGGCCCCCGCGAGCAGGAACTCCAGCGCGTCGAGCCCGGTGCGGATGCCGCCCATGCCGAGGATCGGCACGTCCGGCAGCGCGGCGTGGACCTGCCAGACGCAGCGGACGGCGACCGGCCGGATCGCCGGACCGGACAGGCCGCCGGTGATGCCGGCCAGGGCGGGGCGCATGGTCGTGGTGTCGATGACCATGCCGAGCAGCGTGTTGATGACCGACAGGCCGTCCGCGCCGGCGTCGACGCAGGCCTTGGCGATGGTGGTGATGTCGGTGACGTCGGGGCTGAGCTTGGCGAAGACCGGGGTGCCTGCCGCGGTGTTCTGGCGCACGGCCTGGACCACGCCGGAGGATGCGCGTGGGTCGCAGGCGAAGACCTGGCCGCGGTCCTCGACGTTGGGGCAGGAGATGTTGACCTCGACCATGCTGACGGCCGGGTGGCCGCGGAGCCTCTGCGCGAGCTTCGCGTAGTCGTCGACGCTTCCGCCGGCGATCGACACGACAGCACGCGCGCCGCGGTCGGCGAGCCACGCCAGGTCCTTCTCGAGGAACTGGTCGATCCCGGGGCCCTGCAGGCCGATCGAGTTGAGCATGCCGCTGGGCGTCTCGGCCATGCGCGGCGTGGCCCGGCCGGAGCGTGCGTCGAGCATGATCGACTTGGTGACGACGCCGCCGATGCGCGTGACGTCGAAGAACTGGTCGAGCTCGCGACCGGCGGCCGCGCAGCCGCTGGCGGTGAAGACCGGGTTCGGGAAGGTGACCCCGGCGAGCTTGGTGGTGAGGTCGGTCACCGTGACACCTCCCTTCGCTCCGCTCATCGGTGCGCCCCCGGGGCCGTGATGGCACCGACGGTGTCGAGCGGGACGGTGCCGACGTCGTCCCAGCGCACCCGGTCGCCGAGGAACACCGGCCCCTCGACGCAGGACCGGACCATCCGGGTCAGGCCGTCGTCGCCCACGACCGGCAGCACGCAGGTCATGCAGACCCCGATGCCGCAGGCCATCGACTCCTCGACCGCGACCTGGCACGGGATCCCCCGCTCCGCAGCCTGATCCGTGACGGCGCGCAGCATCGCCATCGGCCCGCAGGCGTAGACGACGTCGGCGCGGCTCTTGTCGAGCACGGCGGGCAGCACGTCGCTGACGCGGCCGTGGAGACCGATCGAGCCGTCGTCGGTGGTGACCGCGAGCGAGTCCGCCATCCGCTTGGCCTCCATGAAGCCGAAGAGCCTGTCGGCGGTGCCGGCGCCCAGCACGATGTCGACCCGGCAGCCGCGCTCACGCAGCGCGGTCGCCAGCGGCAGCAGCGGTGCGCTGCCGTAACCGCCCCCGACCAGCGTCACGTTGACCGGGTTCTTGGGCAGCCGGAACGGCTTGCCCAGCGGGCCGACCACGTCGAGCTTGTCCTGGGGGCGGCGCTGCGACAGCCAGGCCGTGCCCTTGCCGTGCACGGCGAAGACGAACTCCACCGTGCCGCCGTAGACGCCCCGGTCCTTGACGTCGTAGATGGCGAACGCCCGGCGCAGCAGCATGCTCGACTCGGGACCGCCGACCTGCACGGCCAGGAAGTGCCCGGGGCGAGTCAGCTCCGGGATCCCCGGCGCCACCACCGTCATCGCCTGGTAGGCCCCGACCCGCTTGACGCTGAGGATCTCGCCCTGGACCTGCAGCGGCATCAGGCGGTCCCGCCGGGTCGGATGTGGGCGTGGTGCTCCTGCAGCGAGCGCACCCCGATGTCGCCGCGGACCAGCGCCTCGATGCCCTGCACGCAGGCGGCAGCGCCCTGCACGGTGGTGATGCACGGGACGCCACGCGCCACCGCTGCGGTGCGGATCTCGTAGCCGTCCTTGCGCGCGCCGACGCCGAAGGGCGTGTTGAGGATGAGGTCGACCTCGCCGGCGAGGATCAGCGGCACGACGTCGTCGCCCTTGCCGTGGGAGTGCTTGCCGACGACGGTGGCCTGGACGCCGTTGCGGCGCAGCACCTCGGCGGTCCCCTCCGTGGCCAGCACCTCGAAACCCAGGTCGGCGAGGCGCTTGACCGGGAAGAGCACCGCGCGCTTGTCGCGGTTGGCGACGCTGACGAAGACCCGGCCCTTGGTGGGCAGCTCGCCGTACGCCGCGGCCTGGCTCTTGGCGTAGGCCGTGCCGAAGGTGCTGTCGATGCCCATGACCTCGCCGGTCGACTTCATCTCCGGGCCGAGGACGGTGTCGACGCCCTCCCCGGCCGCGGTGCGGAAGCGGCCGAACGGCAGCACCGCCTCCTTGACCGAGATCGGCGCGTCGTACGGCAGGTCCGCGCCGTCCCCGGTCGTCGGGAGCAGCCCCTCCGCGCGCAGCTCGGCGATCGTCGCGCCGAGCATGATGCGCGCGGCGGCCTTGGCCACCGGGACGGCCGTCGCCTTGCTGACGAAGGGCACGGTGCGGCTGGCCCGAGGGTTGGCCTCGAGGACGTAGAGCACGTCGTCCTTCAGCGCGTACTGCACGTTGAGCAGCCCGCGCACGCCGATCCCGCTGGCGATGCCCTCGGTGCTGACCCGGATCCGGTCCAGGTCGGCGCGGCCGAGGGTGATGGGCGGCAGCGCGCAGGCGGAGTCGCCGGAGTGGATGCCGGCCTCCTCGATGTGCTCCATGATGCCGGCGAGGAAGAGGTCCTGGCCGTCGTAGAGCGCGTCGACGTCGATCTCCACCGCGTCCTCGAGGAAGCGGTCGACCAGCACCGGCGCGTCGGGTCCGATGTGGGTGGAGCGGCTGACGTAGTCGACCAGCATGTCGTCGCTGTAGACGATCTCCATCCCGCGACCGCCGAGGACGTACGACGGCCGGACGAGGACGGGGTAGCCGACGTGCTCGGCGATCGACTTGGCCTCGTCGTAGGACCGGGCCATGCCGTACTTCGGGGCAGGCAGGCCGGCGGCCGCCAGCACGTCACCGAACGCGCCGCGCTCCTCGGCCAGGTGGATCGCCTCGGGGCTGGTGCCGACGATCGGGACGCCGCAGTCCTTGAGCTCCTGCGCCAGGCGCAGCGGCGTCTGGCCGCCGAGCTGCACGATGACGCCGACCAGCTCGCCGCCGCCGGCGCGCGCCGACTCCTGCTCGGCAGCGACGACCTCGAGGACGTCCTCGACGGTGAGCGGCTCGAAGTAGAGCCGGTCGCTGGTGTCGTAGTCGGTCGAGACGGTCTCGGGGTTGCAGTTGACCATCACGGTCTCGAAGCCGGCGTCACTGAGCGCGAAGGACGCGTGCACGCAGGCGTAGTCGAACTCGATGCCCTGCCCGATGCGGTTCGGCCCGCTGCCCAGGATGAGCACCTTGCGCTTGCTGCTCGGCGCGACCTCGGACTCCTCGTCGTAGGAGGAGTAGTGGTAGGGCGTCTCGGCCGCGAACTCGGCGGCGCAGGTGTCGACCGTCTTGTAGACCGGGCGCACGCCCAGGTCGTAGCGGCGCTGCCGGACGTCGACCTCGGTCAGCCCGCGGACGGCGGCGATCTGCTTGTCGCTGCAGCCCATCCGCTTGGCCAGCCGCAGCAGGTCGGCGTCGAGGTCGGGGGCGTCGGCGAGCTTCTGGCGCAGCTCGACCAGGCTGAGCAGCTGGTCGACGAACCACGGGTCGATGCCGGTGGCGTCGTAGACCTGCTGCGGCGTGGCGCCCAGGCGCAGCGCGCGCTCGACGGTGAGCAGCCGCATGTCGTGCGGGATGCGTGCCGCCTCGAGCGCGTCCTCGGCGGTGCCCTCAGGGTCGGCGTCGAGCCAGAACTGCGACGGCGTCGCCTCCAGGCTCCGCATCGCCTTCTGCAGCGCCTCGACGAAGGAGCGGCCGATCGCCATCGCCTCGCCGACCGACTTCATCGTGGTGGTGAGGGTGTGGTCGGCACCGGGGAACTTCTCGAAGGCGAAGCGGGGGATCTTCACCACGACGTAGTCGAGGCTCGGCTCGAAGCTGGCCGGCGTCTCGCGGGTGATGTCGTTGGGGATCTCGTCGAGCGTGTAGCCGATGGCGAGGCGAGCGGCGATCTTGGCGATCGGGAAGCCGGTGGCCTTGGAGGCGAGGGCGGAGGACCTGCTCACCCGGGGGTTCATCTCGATGACGACGATCCGACCGGTGTCGGGGTGCACCGCGAACTGGATGTTGCAGCCGCCGGTGTCGACCCCGACCGCCCGGATGATGGCGATCGCGAGGTCGCGCATCTTCTGGTACTCGCGGTCCGTCAGCGTCATGGCCGGTGCGACGGTCACCGAGTCGCCGGTGTGCACGCCCATCGGGTCGAGGTTCTCGATGGAGCAGATGACGACCACGTTGTCGTTCTTGTCGCGCATCAGCTCGAGCTCGTACTCCTTCCAGCCGAGGATCGACTCCTCGAGGAGCACCTCGGTGGTGGCACTGGCGTGCAGGCCGCCGCCGCCGATGCGGC
>SCTD01000176.1 GCA_004299215.1 Frankiales bacterium
GACGGCTCCGGTGACGGCCAGCCCGAGCGCCACCTCGACCGCGCGGCGGACCGCACCCGGCGCGATCCGGCGGGCGACGCGGGAGCAGGCCCGGCCGGCGACGCCGGGCAGGTGCCCGGCGGTCGTCGCCGCCACGGTGAGCAGCAGCCAGCCGGCGAGCGACCAGGCGAGCAGCGCCGCGCCACCGACGACCGCCCCCGTGGGGTCGCCGGCGTCGGGCGCTGTCAGCAGTCGGAGGGCGGCCGACGGCGGCGTGCTCGCCAGCAGCAGCGCGCTGAGGGTCGAACCCGCTGCCACCGCCTGAAAACTCATCGACTGCCTCTCATGTCGTGCGTTTGCGTGCGTTTGCTGTTGTAGACGTCCGGAAGAGGTCGGTCAAGGTCGGTTGCGCATCGGTGGACGACCGGGCAGGGTGGCGGCGTGCGCTGGCAGGAGCTCTTCGACGATCTCGAGGCGCAGTACGACGCCGCCTCCGCAGCCGAGCTGGCCGGCGAGGTCGCGGAGCGGACGCGGCGGGAGGTCGCCCGGCTCCGGCTGGTCGACAGGCTGCGGGCTGCCGAGGGCAGCGACCTGGCCGTCACCGTCCCCGGTGCGGGCGTGCTGCGCGGCCGGCTGCTCGACGCCGGCGTCGACTGGCTGCTGCTGGACGAGGGCGGCGGGCGCGAGGCGCTCGTGCCCCTGGCCGCCGTGCTCGGGGTGACGGGGGCGGGGGCGCGGTCAGCCGCTCCCGACGACGGTCCGGTGGCGAAGCGGCTCGACCTGCGCTGGGCGCTGCGCGGCCTGGCCCGCAGCCGGGCCGGCGTGGCGCTGACCCTGCTCGACGGCTCCCTGCTGACCGGAACCCTCGACCGGGTGGGCGCCGACCACCTCGACCTGGCCGAGCACGGTCAGGGGGAGGCCCGTCGCGCCGGGGCCGTGCGTGCCGTACGCCTCGTCCCGGTCTCCGCCCTCACCCTCGTCCGCAGCGGCTGACACGCCGGACGCGGCGCGTGCGTCAGTCCTCGGCGAGCTCGGCGCCGGGGAGCGGGTGGGCGTTCACGAAGGCGCGGGTCTCGGCGTAGCAGCGCTGGATGTAGTCCTCGAGCGCCGAGCGCTCGACCCGCCACTGCCCGCGGCCGCCGATCTTGATGGCGGGGAGCTCTCCGGAGCGCACGAGCGCGTACGTCTGCGAGGACGAGATGTTGAGGATCTCGGCCACGTCGGTCAGCTGCAGGAAGCGCTCGGCGGCCACGGGCCCTCCTCTCCTCGTCGTCGGGTACGAGGCCGTCTGCGGACCGGCGCTCGCGGGGTCGAGTCTGGCATCGCCTCCCTCGCCGCGACCGGGTTGTCCACACCTCGGCCCGCCGCGTGCCGCGCGCCGGCGCCCGGTACGACACGATGTGTGCCCGCGCTGCCTGCCGAGCGGGCCCCGCGCGAGCGAGGAGGAGCCGTGTCCGACACCCCCGCGTCGCCCCGCGCCAGCCGGCTGGTGAGCCCGGGATGGCTCGACGGCCGGCTCGTGGTCGGCGTGCTCCTCGTGCTGGTGAGCGTGGTGGTGGGAGCCCGCGTGCTGTCCTCCGCCGACCGCAGCACCCTGGTCTACGCCGCCACCAGGGACCTCGCCGCGGGCAGCGTCCTGGCCGCCGACGACCTCGAGCAGGTGCGGGTCCGGCTGTTCGACAACGCGGACGGGTACGTCGCGGCCGGGCAGCCCCCCGTCGGCTACGTGCTGCGCCGGGGGCTCGGCCGGGGGGAGCTCGTGCCGCGCCAGGCCCTGGCCCTGCCGCGCGAGGACGTCGACTACCGCGAGGTGACCGTCCCGATCGACGTCGGACACCTGCCGCCGGGGCTCACCGCGGGCTCGCAGGTCGACGTGTGGATGACCCCCGCGTCGCTCGGGAAGCCGTCCGCGACCGAGCCCGGCGCCCAGGCGGGGGACCCGTCCGGGGCGCAGCTCGTGCTGCAGGGCGTCACGGTGCTCGCCGTGCGGGCCGACGGCGGGGCCTTCAGCGGCAGCACCAGCGTCCCCGTGGTGCTCCAGGTCCGGCCGCGTGAGGTCTCCGCCCTGGTGTCGGCGATGTCGCTCGGGCGGATCGACGTGGTCCGGGTGCCGCGCGGGGCCGAGGGCTCCGGCCGGCTCGACCTGGTGGCCGGTGAGGACGGCTGATGGGCGTCCCCGTGCTGACCGCGGTCAGCGACGCCCGCTGGGAGGCACGGCTGGTCGCCGCGCTCGCCCAGGGGGACCTCGGCGTCTCCGTCGTCCGGCGCTGCGTCGACCTGGCCGACCTGCTCGCCACCGCCGCGACCGGCTCCGCCTCCGCCGCGCTGCTCTCCGCAGACCTGCGCCGGCTCGACCGCGAGGCGCTGGGGCGGCTCGCGCTGGCCGGCGTCGCCGTCGTCGGTCTGGTGGCGCCCGGCGAGGAGGAGGCCGAGCGTCGGCTCCGGCAGCTCGGCGTGCTCCACGTCCTGCCGTCGGACAGCACCCCCGAGGAGCTGTCGGCGGCGGTGCTGCAGGCGGTCAGCGCGACCGCGCCGCCGTCGCCCGGGGAGCGAGCCGCCCTCGGCGAGCCGCGCCGGGCCCTGCCCGATCCCGTGGTTCCCGAGCAGGTCGACGCCCCGCACAGCGGCCCCGGCACCGGCCGGCTGGTCGCCGTGTGGGGACCGGCCGGCGCCCCCGGTCGCACCACCCTGGCCGTGGGGCTGGCCAGCGAGCTGGCGCAGCTCGGCCGCTCCGCGCTCCTCGTCGACGCCGACGTCTACGGCGGCGTGATCGCCCAGGTGCTCGGCCTGCTCGACGAGGCGCCCGGTCTCGCCGCCGCCTGCCGGCTGGCCAACAACGGCGCCCTCGACCTGCCGGCGCTGGCCGGTCTGGCGCGCGCGGTGGGTCCGGAGCTGCGGGTGCTGTCCGGCATCGCCCGCGCCGACCGGTGGCCGGAGCTGCGACCGGCCGCGCTCGAGGTCGTGCTCGAGCTGGCCCGCTCGCTGGCCGACACGACCGTCGTCGACTGCGGCTTCTGCCTGGAGCAGGACGAGGAGCTGGCCTACGACACCGCCGCACCTCGCCGCAACGGCGCGACCCTCGCTGCCCTGGAGACGGCGGACACCGTGGTCGCCGTGGGCTCCGCGGACCCGGTCGGCCTGCAGCGGCTGGTGCGGGGGCTCGCCGAGCTGAGGGACGCCGTCCCCGGCGTGCAGCCGCTGATCGTGGTCAACCGGCTGCGGGCCGGCGCCGTCCCGGGCGACGCCGAGCGGGAGGTGCGCGCCGCGTTGTCGCGCTACGCCGGGGTCGAGCAGCTCACGGTGGTCCCGTCCGACGTCGTGGGTCTCGATCGCGCCCTGGCTGCCGGCCGTACCCTCGCCGAGGCCGCGTCCACGTCACCGGCGCGTGCCGCGATCACGGCGCTGGCCGCACAGCTGGCGGGCATCAGCACGCCCGCGCCGCAGCGCCGGAGGCTGCTCTCCCGCCGCTGACGGCCCGCATCCCCTGAGATCTCGTACGCCAGGAGCGGTGGCGGCGCCCGAGAACGCAGGGGATGCGGGGGTTCGGCTAGGCCGAGGTGTACTTGCCGTACTCCTGGCGGGCGACCGTGCGCAGGTGGACCGCGTCGGGGCCGTCGGCGATGCGGAGGGTGCGCATCCCCGCCCACATCCGGGCCAGCGGGAAGTCGTCGGAGACGCCGCCGCCGCCGTGCACCTGGATGGCCCGGTCGATCACGTTGAGCGCGGCCCGCGGGGCGATCACCTTGATGGCGGCGATCTCCGAGCGGGCGCCCTTGGCGCCGTACTTGTCGATCATCCACGCGGTCTTGAGCACCATCAGGCGGGCCTGCTCGATCTCCATCCGCGACTCGGCGACCAGCTCGCGGACGGTGCCCTGCTTGGCGATCTCCTGGCCGAAGGCGACGCGGGACATCGAGCGCTCCACCATCAGCTTGAGCGCGCGCTCGGCGGCGCCGATCGCCCGCATGCAGTGGTGGATCCGACCGGGCCCCAGCCTGGCCTGGGCGATCATGAAGCCGTCGCCCTCGCCCGCGATGAGGTTCGACGCCGGCACCCGGACGTCGGTGAAGCGCAGCTCGTTGTGGCCGTGCTGGTCCTGGTAGCCGAACACCGGCAGCGGCCGGACGTTCTCGACACCGGGGGTGTCCATCGGGACGAGGATCATCGACTGCTGGCGGTGGGGCGACTCGTTCGGGTCGGTCTTGCCCATGACGATGAGGATCTTGCAGCGCGGGTCGGCCGCCCCGGAGATCCACCACTTGCGGCCGTTGATGACGTAGTCGTCGCCGTCCTTCTCGATCCGCGTCGAGATGTTCGTGGCGTCGGACGACGCGACGTCGGGCTCGGTCATCGCGAAGGCCGAGCGGATCTGGCCCTCCATCAGCGGCTCGAGCCACTGCGCCTTCTGCTCGGCGGTGCCGAACATGTGCAGCACCTCCATGTTCCCGGTGTTGGGCGCGTCGCAGTTGATCGCCTCGGGGGCGATGTGCGAGGCCCAGCCGGTCACCTCGGCGAGCGCGGCGTACTCCACGTTCGTCAGGCCGGACACGTCGGGCAGGAAGAGGTTCCACAGCCCGCGGGAGCGCGCCTCGGCCTTCAGCTGCTCCACCACGGGCGGCAGGGTGTGGTCCTCGGGGCCCTTCTCGCGGCGGTAGGCCTCGTACTCCGCCTCCGCCGGGAACACCTGCGTGTCCATGAAGTCCTGCAGGCGACCCAGGTAGTCCTGGGCCTTGGCCGAGTGCTCGAAGTCCATCGGCCGATCCTAGGCTCGGCGGATGGACCGGTCGTACGACGCCCTCGTCGTCGACGACGTGGGCGTGCTCAGCGGCGTGCGCGAGGACGACGCGGCAGCCCTGGAGCGGGCCGTCCGGACGGCCCGCGCCGCCGGGCTGCGGACCGGGTTGCTGTCCAACGCCGGCGGCTGCGGTCGACCCGAGTGGCCGGACCTGTTCGACACGGTCGTGCTCAGCGGCATCGCCGGCGTCGCTAAGCCGGACCCGGAGGCCTTCCTGCTGGTCGCG
>SCTD01000177.1 GCA_004299215.1 Frankiales bacterium
CCCTCCTTCTCCGCGGCAGCGATCATGTAGAGCGCCGCGCGGTCCTTCACCGATCCCGTGGGGTTGTCGGTCTCGAGCTTGGCCCAGAGCCGGACGTCCGCGGACGGGGACAGCCGAGGGAGCCCGACGAGCGGCGTGCGCCCGACGGACTCCAGCAGCGAGTCGAACCGCATGCGCCTAGCGAGACCCGCCCGCGACCGCCGGCAGCACCGTCACCGAGTCCCCGTCGGACAGCGTGGTCTCGAGCCCGCCGAGGAAGCGGACGTCCTCGTCGTTGACGTAGACGTTGACGAAGCGGTGCAGCGAGCCGTCCTCGGTGACGAGCCGGCCGCGGATGCCGCTGTGCCGGCTGTCGAGGTCGTCGAGCAGCGCCGTGAGGGTGTCACCGCTGCCGGACACGGTCTTCTCGCCCCCCGTGTACGTGCGCAGGATGGTCGGGATGCGGACCTCGATGGCCATGCGGGCGGTTCTCCTCAGGATGTGGGCGACTACGGACTGCAACAGGGGGGTGCCGAGGGGGATTCCTCAGGTGACGCGGACCTCTTCCTCGGTCACGACGCCGTCCTCGATGGTGTACGACCGGATCTCCGGCTCGTCGGACCGGGTGGACACCAGCAGCCAGTGCGGGAAGCCGGCGGTGGCGGACCAGCGGATGTCGGTACGGGAGGGGTAGGCCTCGGTCATCGTGTGCGAGTGGTAGACGACCAGGGGCTCCTCGTCCGCGTCGTCGATGTCGCGGTAGACGCGGAGCCACTCGGCGCTGTCGAAGACGAACCCCGTGGGTGAGCGCTCGGCGTTCTCCATCTCGAAGACCCGCGTGGCGACCCCGTCACGCCCGGCGATCACCCCGCAGCACTCGTCGGGGTGGTCGCGCCGGGCATGGGCGACGACGGCGTCGACCATGGCCTTCGGGAGCGCGAGCACCGGCCCAGGCTACCGAGGGCCCAGCGGGTCCAGGCAGGACAGCAGGCTCTCCTGCAGCCAGCCCAGCCAGCCGTAGACCTGCAGGGCGTGCGCTCGGGGGTCGTCGTCGCCCACGTGCAGGTCGGTCTCCTCGGTGACCTCGAGCCGGGTGCCGAGCACCAGGCGCAGGTCGTTGAGGCAGCCCAGCCAGGCGTCGGCGGTCTCGCGGTCCAGCACCAGCCGGCCGCCCTGTCCCACGAGCGGCGCGAGCGAGGACAGGACGGCGCCGGCGTCGGCCCGCTTGCCGGCCCGCAGGTCACCCTCGGTGTAGCGGCGGAACTCCGTCGCGGCCGCCGGGTCGTCGCCGTAGGCGTCGGGCAGCAGCCGGGCCAGCGCCGGGTCGTCGGGCGGCGCCACCGGCCCGTCGGTGAGGCCCACGAGAGCCGCCAGGGGGTCGGCGTCGGTCTCCTCCTGCGACCCCAGCAGCTCGAGCAGGTCGGACGCGAGGGTGGCCAGGACGTCCGCCTCGACCGCCTCCAGGTCGGCCCGGACCGCCCCGCCGCGCGCCTTCTTGAACCTCATCAGTCCTGCTGCAGGGTGGCCCACAGGCCCTTGGCGTGCAGGCGGGCCACGTCGTGCTCCATCTGCTCGCGGGTGCCGCTGCTGACGGCGGCGCGTCCCTTGTGGTGCACGTCGAGCATCAGCTTCTCCGCGTGCGAGCGCGGGTAGCCGAACAGCTCCATCAGCACGTGCGTCACGTAGCTCATCAGGTTGACCGGGTCGTTCCAGACGATGGCGACCCAGGGCCGGTCCTCGTCGATGGCGTCGTCGAGGTCCGGCAGGTCGAGCTCTGCCGGTGCGGTCACCCGCCCTCCTGCGCGCGCAGCTCCTTCTTGAGCACCTTGCCCGTGGTGTTGCGCGGGAGCTCGTCGATGACGACGAACTCCCGCGGCACCGCGAAGCGGGCCAGCTTGCTGCGCACGAGCTCCTTCAGGTGGTCCTCGTCGATCGACCCGCCGTTCGCGGGCACGACGTGCGCGACGAGCCGCACGCCGTAGGCCGGGTCCTCCACGTCGACCACGGCCACGTCGTCGACGGACGGGTCATCGGCCAGCACGTCCTCGACCTGGCCGGGGTAGACGTTCTCGCCGCCGATGACGACCATGTCGTCGTCGCGGCCGAGCACGGTGAGCCGGCCGCTGTCGTGCAGCACGCCCATGTCACCGGTCGAGACGAGGCCGTCGAGCCGGTCCTTGTCGGAGCCGTCGGTGTAGCCCTCGAAGGACAGCCCGCTGCCGACGAAGATGCGGCCGGGCGTCCCGGGCGGGCAGTCCTTGCCGTCCTCGTCCACGACCCGCAGCGTCACGCCGTGCGGCGGTCGTCCGGCCGTGCGCGGGTCCGCTGCGAGGTCCTCCGGGGAGGCGACGGCGGCGTAGGCGACCTCGGTGGAGCCGTAGAGGTTGTAGAGCACCGGCCCGAAGGTCGCCTGCACCCGCTCGACCAGGTCACCCGGCAGCGCGCTGCCGCTGCTGGCGATGACGCGCAGGGACGAGGTGTCGTACGCCTTCTCCGCGCTCGCCCGGACCAGCTTCTCCAGCATGACCGGAACCACGACCAGCGTCGTCGCGCGGCGCTCCTCGACGGCGGCCAGCACGCGGTGCGGGTCGAACTTGCGCTGCATCACGACG
>SCTD01000178.1 GCA_004299215.1 Frankiales bacterium
CGCGCCCGGACGACGAGCGCGAGTCCCGCAGCCTGCACGGCCTCACCCGCAGTCTGGTCGCCAACATGGTGACCGGGGTGACGGACGGCTACGCCAAGGCCATGGAGATCCGCGGCGTCGGCTACCGCGTCGCCGCGAAGGGCTCGAACCTCGAGTTCGCGCTCGGCTTCAGCCACCCGGTGCCGGTCGAAGCGCCGGAGGGCATCACCTTCGAGGTGCAGAGCCCGACGAAGTTCGTCGTGCGCGGCATCGACAAGCAGAAGGTGGGCGAGGTCGCCGCCAACATCCGCAAGCTCCGCAAGCCCGACCCGTACAAGGGCAAGGGCGTCCGCTACGAGGGCGAGCAGATCAAGCTCAAGGTCGGGAAGACAGGTAAGTAGACGATGGCAACCACACGCTCGATCTCCGCGCTGCGGCGCATCGGCAAGGCTCGGCGTCACTTCCGCGTGCGCAAGCGCGTCACCGGCACCCCGGCGCGCCCGCGCCTGGTCGTCACCCGCTCCTCGCGGCACATCACCGCGCAGGTCGTGGACGACGTCGCCGGCCACACGCTGGCGAGCGCCTCCACCCTCGAGGCCGAGCTGCGTGCCGGCCGCTCCGAGGCCGACAAGAGCGCCCAGGCCCGCAAGGTCGGCGAGCTCGTCGCCGCCCGCGCCAAGGACAAGGGCATCTCCACGGTCGTCTTCGACCGCGGCGGCAACAAGTACCACGGCCGCATCGCCGCGCTGGCCGACGGTGCCCGCGAGAGCGGGCTGGAGTTCTAGTGATGACCGACTTCTGCAACGACATGACTGAGATGAGGAACCTCTGATGCCAGGACCCCAGCGCTCGGGCGCCGGCGGCCAGGGCGGTCGCGACGGCGGTCGTGGCGGCCGCGGTGGAGCCGAGAAGAGCAACCACATCGAGCGGGTCGTCGCGATCAACCGCGTCGCCAAGGTCGTCAAGGGCGGTCGCCGCTTCAGCTTCACGGCGCTGGTCGTCGTGGGCGACGGCGACGGTCAGGTCGGCGTCGGCTACGGCAAGGCCAAGGAGGTGCCGGCCGCCATCGCCAAGGGCGTGGAGGAGGCCAAGAAGCACTTCTTCCGCGTGCCGCGCATCGGCGACACCATCCCGCACCCGATCCAGGGCGAGGCCGCCGCGGGCGTCGTGCTGCTCAAGCCGGCCAGCCCGGGTACCGGCGTCATCGCCGGTGGCCCGGTGCGTGCCGTGCTCGAGTGCGCCGGCATCCACGACGTGCTGAGCAAGTCGCTCGGCTCCTCGAACCCGATCAACATCGTCCACGCGACGGTCGCGGCCCTGCAGGGCCTGGTCCGTCCCGAGGAGATCGCGGCCCGTCGCGGCCTCACGCTCGAGCAGGTGGCCCCGGCCGCCATGCTGCGGGCGCGCGCCGCCGGCACCGCGGCCCGCGCGGCCGCGGCCACGGGCGCCGTGACCGCAGGGACCGGTGCCTGATGGGGCGCCTCAAGGTCACCCAGATCAAGTCCGGGATCGGCGGCAAGCAGAACCAGCGCGACACCCTGCGCTCGCTCGGCCTGAAGCGGATCTCCGACACCGTCGTCAAGGAGGACCGTCCCGAGATCCGCGGGATGGTCCAGACCGTCACCCACCTGGTGACGGTCGAGGAGGTCGAGTAACCCATGACCGCACCCGAGAAGACCGAGGCCACGAGCTCCGGCTCGCCGTTGAAGGTCCACCACCTGCGTCCCGCCCCGGGCGCCAAGAAGAGCAAGACCCGCGTCGGTCGCGGTGAGGCCGGCAAGCGCGGCAAGACCGCCGGTCGTGGCACCAAGGGCACCAAGGCGCGCTACCAGGTCCCGGCCGCCTTCGAGGGCGGGCAGATGCCGCTGCACATGCGGCTGCCCAAGCTCAAGGGCTTCAAGAACCGGTTCCGCACCGAGTACCAGGTCGTCAACCTCGACAAGATCGCCGAGCGCTTCCCGGACGGCGGCGCCATCGGCGTCGACGACCTGGTCGCCAAGGGCCTGGTCCGGGACGACCGCCTGGTGAAGGTGCTCGGCGGCGGCGACCTCTCGGTCGCCCTGCAGGTCACCGCCCACGCGTTCTCCGCCTCGGCCAAGGAGAAGATCTCCGCGGCCGGCGGCACGACCAGCACCCTGTAACCGCTCCGGGCGCCCGCCCGTCATGATCGTGAAGGTTCGCCGCGCTCAGCGGGGGTTCCCCCGGCTGAGCGCGGCGTTGCTTCTGTGGATCATGGGAGTGCCGCGGCGCAGCAGCGCTCGAGGGGGCTCCGCGACCCGGCTGCCGCCGCCGCCCGGCTGTTACAGTCGCCGTCTCGGGGGAGCGCCTGCGCCTCCCGCAGTCCCGCCCGCCCCAGACCCTGCCCGACACCCCCGCCCCCGCGCGCCTCTCGGCGCCGGGACGCTCACGACCCGTTCCGCGCCCCCCGCGGACGGACGCCAGGAGGAGCCGTGCTCACCGCCTTCGGTCGGGCCTTCAAGACCCCCGACCTGCGTCGGAAGATCCTGTTCACGCTGTTCATCATCGCGATCTACCGGCTCGGCTCGTTCATCCCGGGTCCGGGCGTCTCGTACGTCGCGATCCAGGACGCGCTCCGGAGCACCGAGGGCGACACGCTCTACGGGCTGGTCAACCTGTTCAGCGGTGGCGCGCTGCTCCAGCTGTCGATCTTCGCGCTCGGGATCATGCCGTACATCACGGCGTCGATCATCCTGCAGCTCCTCGTGGTGGTCATCCCGCGGCTCGAGGAGCTGAAGAAGGAGGGCCAGTCCGGCCAGGCCAAGATCACGCAGTACACCCGCTACCTGACGATCGCGCTGGCCGTGCTGCAGTCCACCGGCATCATCGCGCTGGCGCGCTCCGGGCGGCTGTTCCCCGACCCGAGCATCGAGGTCATCCCCGACGACTCGCTGGTCCGCATCCTCGTCCTCATCGTCACGATGACCGCCGGCACGGCCGTGATCATGTGGCTGGGTGAGCTGATCACCGACCGCGGCGTGGGCAACGGCATGTCCGTGCTGATCTTCACCTCGATCATCAGCTCGATCCCCGGCCAGGCCATCCGGCTCTGGCAGGGCGAGAACGGCCCGTTCACCGTCGTCGCCATCGCGCTGCTCGCGCTCATCGTCATCACCCTGGTCGTCTACGTCGAGCAGGCCCAGCGCCGCATCCCGGTGCAGTACGCCAAGCGGATGATCGGCCGGCGGGCCTACGGCGGCACGTCGACGTACATCCCGCTCAAGGTCAACCAGGCCGGCATCATCCCGGTGATCTTCGCCAGCTCGCTGCTCTACCTGCCGCAGCTGCTGAGCAACGTCTGGACCAGCAACGCGACCTTCACCCGGTTCATCAACACCTACCTGGTCGACCCGGGCAACCCCGTCTACCTGGCCATCTACTTCGGCCTGATCGTGTTCTTCACGTTCTTCTACGTGGCGATCACGTTCAACCCGGTCGAGGTCAGCGACAACATGAAGAAGTACGGCGGCTTCATCCCGGGCATCCGTCCCGGCCGGGCCACCGCGGAGTACCTCGACTACATCCTGTCCCGCATCACCTCGTTCGGCGCCGTCTACCTCGGCCTCGTCGCGGTGCTGCCGTACCTGCTGTTCGGGCTGACCGGCGCCGGGGACCAGATCCCCTTCGGCGGTGCGGCCATCCTGATCATCGTGGGCGTCGGCCTGGAGACGGTGAAGCAGGTCGAGAGCCAGCTCATGCTGCGCAACTACGAAGGCTTCCTGCGCTAGTGCGCCTCGTCCTGGTCGGTCCTCCCGGAGCGGGCAAGGGGACCCAGGCCCAGTTCATCGCCGAGCACAGCGGCGTGCCGAAGATCAGCACCGGCGACATCTTCCGCGCGAACGTCAGTGCGGGTACCCCGCTGGGGGTGCAGGCGAAGGCGTTCATGGACCGCGGCGACCTGGTGCCGGACGACGTGACCATCGAGATGGTCCGCAACCGGCTGGCCGAGCCGGACGCCCTCGAGGGCTTCCTGCTCGACGGCTTCCCCCGCACGGTGCCGCAGGCCGAGACGCTCGACGACATCCTGCGCGAGACGGCGCAGACCAAGCTCGACGTGGTGCTCGAGCTCGTCGTCGACGACGACGAGGTGATCCGCCGGCTCTCGGGCCGGCGCACCTGCCGGTCGTGCAACCACATCTGGCACGTCGACTTCGACCCGCCGGAGAAGCCCGGCGTGTGCGACCTGGACGGCGGCGAGCTCTACCAGCGCGAGGACGACAAGCCCGAGACGATCGCCAACCGGCTCGAGGTCTACGCCGAGTCGACCGCGCCGCTGGTGGCGTACTACGCCGGTCGCGGGCTGCTGGTCGGCATCGACGCGACCGGCCCCGTGGACGACATCACGCAGCGCGCCATCGACGCGCTGCGCCCGTTCGAGAAGGCCTGATGGCCCGGGGCGCGCGCCGCTCCCGTGG
>SCTD01000179.1 GCA_004299215.1 Frankiales bacterium
CTGGAAGGTCGGCGTCAGCGTGTGGGAGCGCTACACCGGGCCCTACTCCGACGAGATGAAGCCGTTCGTCGAGCTGATGCTCAACAAGCGCGTCGTGGTCCGGCTCGACGTCGAGCGGACGCGGTCCTGGGACCACCGCAAGCTCGGCATGGACCCGATGCCGGTCGGCGGGTCGACGGCTCCCTAGACCAGGCCGACCTCGCGCTCGGACCACTCCCAGAGCCGGCGGGCGACCTCGGGGTCGACCGCCCAGGGCGCGTAGCCGGCCGAGCCGTCACCCGGCGTCGGGCCGGCGATCGCGCAGTCCTCGAGGTAGAGCCCGCCGCGTCCCTCGAGTTCGGGTGTGGTGGCAGCCCAGACCTGCGTCGCCGCTCCGGTGGGGACGTCCACCAGCGTGAGCTGCCCGCCGCCCGGTCGCGCGCCCGACGACAGCGCCGCGAGGTCCGCCTCGGTCAGGTGGCGGGACAGCTCGGTCATGATGACGCCGGGGTGGAGGGCGTACGCGTGGACACCGGCCGGCCCCCAGCGCCTCTCGAGCTCGACGGTGAAGAGCACGTTCGCGGTCTTGCTCTGGCCGTACGCCTTCCACTTGTCGTACGGCCGGGTGTGCCAGTGCGGGTCGTCGAGGTCCAGCCCCGCCCGCAGGTGGCCGCGCGAGCTGACGTTGACGACGCGCGCGGGTGCACCGGCGACGAGCGCCGGCTCGAGCAGCCGGGTGAGCAGGAAGTGGCCGAGGTGGTTCGTGCCGAGCTGCAGCTCGAAGCCCTGCGCGGTACGCAGCAGCGGCGGCGCCATGACGCCGGCGTTGTTGACCAGGACGTTCAGCGACGGCGCCAGCTCGAGCACCGTCTCGGCGCAGGCCCGCACCGACGCGAGGTCGGCCAGGTCGAGCTCGACCAGCTCCACGTCGAGCCCGTCGAGTGCGGCCTTCGCCTTGCCCAGGTCACGCGCGGCACCGAGGACGCGCGCCCCGACCGAGGTCAGGGCGCGCGCCGTTTCGACGCCGAGCCCGGCGCTGACACCGGTGACGAGGGCGGTCCGGCCTGTCAGGTCCAGGTCGCGGACGACCTCGTCGGTCGTGGGCATCAGTAGCGGATGAGGCCGCGGAAGTTCTTGCCGTCCCGCATGTCCTGGTAGCCCTGGTTGATGTCCTCGAGGGAGTACTCGGTGGTGATCAGCTCGTCGAGCTTGAGCTTGCCCGCCTTGTAGAGCGCGAGCAGCGTCGGGATGTCGACCTGCGGGTTGGCGTTGCCGAAGATGCAGCCGACGAGCTCCTTGCGCTGCATCGCGAACTCGAAGAGGTTCAGCTTCACGTCGTCGTCGAGCATCGGCGACACCGAGGTCACGACCCCGCGTCCGGCCTTCTTGATGATCGACATCAGCTGCGCGACGTGCTCGCCGCGGGCGGTCCCGACGCAGAGGATCGCCTTGTCCGCCATCGCCCCGTTGGTGAGCTGCTGGACGAGCAGGAAGCCGTCCTCGTGCGAGGCGGCGGCGTGCGTCGCGCCGAGCTCGAGGATCTTCTCGCGCTTCCACTCCACCGGCTCGATGACGACGACGTCGCGCGCACCGGCCAGGGCGGCACCCTGCACGGCCGCCGCGCCGATGCCGCCGACGCCGTAGACGACGACCGTCTCGCCGGGCTGGACGTCGGCGGCGTAGACCGACGAGCCCCAGCCGGTGGTGACGCCGCAGCCCACGAGGGCGGCCTTCTCCAGCGGGATCTCCGGGTCGATCTTCACGCAGGAGTCGACCGAGACGACGGTGTACGGCGCGAAGGTGCCGAGGGCGACCATCGTGCCGAGGTCCTTGCCGTCCTTGCTGTGGTGCCGGGCGGTCTGGTCGGTGAACTGCCGCCCGCCGAGCAGGAACGCGCCGAGGTCGCACAGTTGCGATTGGCCCTTGCGGCAGGACTGGCACTTGCCGCAGGACGGGATGAACGAGAAGACGACGTGGTCGCCGACCGCGAGGTCGGTGACACCCTCGCCGACCTCCTGGATCACGCCGGCGCCCTCGTGCCCGCCGATGACCGGGAACTGGCTGATGCCCATGAGCTCGGCGATGTCGGCCGGGAGGGCCATGTCGCCGGTGACCATGTGCTCGTCGGAGTGGCACAGCCCGGAGGCCGCCAGCTTGACGAGGACCTCGCCCTTCTTCGGCGGGTCGAGCTCGATGTCCTCGACGCTCCAGTCGGTGTGCGGCTCCCAGAGGATGGCGGCGCGCGTCTTCATGTCAGGTGGTTCCTCACGGTCGAGAAGGACGGGGGCTGGGTCAGTCGATCAGACGACGGGCACGCCGGGCACGGTGGTGCCGGCCGGCAGCGAGATGGACTTGCTCTCGAGGTACGCCGAGAGGCCCTCGGGGCCGAGCTCGCGACCCAGACCGCTGCTCTTGTAGCCGCCGAACGGCCCGGCGAACTCGAGCGCGAAGCCGTTGACGGTGTACGTGCCGGTGCGCACCTGGCGGGCCACGTCGATGCCCGCGGCGACGTCGGCGGTGAACACCGAGCCGGACAGGCCGTACTCGCTGTCGTTCGCGATCCGGATCGCGTCTTCGGGGGAGTCGTAGGCCAGGACGGACACGACCGGGCCGAAGACCTCCTCCTGCGCGATGGTGTGCCCCGCCTCGACGTCGATGACGATGGTCGGCTCGACGTACCAGCCGGTGCTCTGGCTGCTCGGCCGTCCGCCGCCGACGGCGACCTTGCCGCCCTCCTTCTGCGCGGTCGCGATGTAGCCCTCCACGCGGTCGCGCTGGCGAGCGGCGACCAGCGGGCCGATCGTGGTGCTCGGGTCCATCGGGTCGCCGACGACCTCCTTGCGGGTGTGCTCGACCAGCGCCTCGACGACCTCGGAGTAGCGGTCGCGCGGGGCGAGGATGCGGGTCTGCGCGACGCAGGCCTGGCCGTTGTTCATGAAGCCGGAGCCGAGCGCGGCGGGGACGGCGACGGCGAGGTCGGCGTCCTCCATGAAGATCGAGGCGGACTTGCCGCCCAGCTCGAGGGTGACCCGCTTGAGCTGCTCGCCCGCGGCAGCAGCGATCGTGCGGCCGGCGGCGGTCGACCCGGTGAAGCCGATCTTGTCGATGCCGGGGTGGCGGACCAGGTGCTCACCCACCTCGCGGCCGGCGGTGACGATGTTGACGACGCCCTTGGGCAGCCCGACCTCCTCGAGGCACTCGGCCAGCAGGTAGGCGTCGAGCGGGGTCTCCGGCGCGGGCTTCAGCACGACCGTGCAGCCGGCCAGCAGGGCGGGCGCGATCTTCAGCATGGCGGTGAAGAGCGGGACGTTCCACGGCACGATCGCCGCGGCGACGCCGACCGGCTCCCGGCGGATCAGCGCGGGGCCCATGACGCCGTTGCGCACCTCCTCGAAGGCGAAGGTCTGCGCCAGCCCGGCGTAGTAGTCGAGCACCATCGTGCTGGCGAAGACCTGGCCCATCTGCGAGAAGACGAACGGCGAGCCGTTCTCGCTGGTGATGCAGCCGGCGAACTCGTCCATCCGGGTCTGGATCGCCAGGGACAGGGCGCTCAGCGTGGCGGCGCGCTCCGCCGGGGTGGTGCGCGACCACTCCCCGTCGAAGGCGGCGCGCGCTGCGGCGACCGCGCGGTCCATGTCGGCGGTGGTGCCCTCCGGCACTCGAGCGATCACCTGCTCGGTTTGGGGACTGATGACCTCGATGGTCCCGGTGCCCTCCGGTGCGATGAACTCGCCGCCGATGTAGAAGTGCTCGCGCGTCTGCACTGCCGTCACGTCCGTGACCTCCTGTCGCAACGCCGTTGCAGTGCTGCAACGACAGCCGCAGTATGGAACACGTTCTACCGAAGCGCCAGGGTTGTCCCGCACTAGAACGTGTTATAGGTTTCCGCCGTCATGACGCGGCCCGGCAGCACCGACGGCCGCCAACCGGTGCTGGCCGTCGAGCTGCTCGCCGACCCGGACTACCGCCGCTACTGGCTGGGCTCCACGGCCTTCGCGCTGGGCATCTGGGGCTTCCTGGTGAGCATGGGCGTGAGTGCCCGGATCCTCACCGACTCCCCGCTGCGGATCAGCCTGGTGTCGGTCGCGTACTTCCTGCCGATGTTCCTGCTGGCGCTGCCGTCCGGGGTCCTCGCGGACACCGTGGACCGGCGGCTCACCGTCATCGTGAGCCGCGCCGTCAGCGCCGCCGGCGCCCTGGTGCTCGCGGCGCTCACCGCGTCCGACCGGCTCGGCTACGGCGCCCTGCTGGCGCTGTGCGCGCTGACCGGCGCCACCGTGGTGAGCGAGGTGGCGGCGCGCCAGGCGTACGTCACCCAGGTCGTGCGACCCGATCAGGTCGTCGGCGCCACGGCCCTGGGCTCGGTGCAGGGCGGCATCGCGCGCGTCGTCGGGCCGCTCGTCGCCGGCTGGCTGATCGGCCAGTGGGGGCAGGCCGCGGGCTACCTGTTCTTCGCCGCCGCGAACCTCGCCTGCGTCTGGGTCTTCCTGCGCATCAAGGCCTCCGGTGTGCCGATCCGCTCGGGTGGGCGTCCCCTCCCGGAGCTGGTCGAGGGGGTGCGCTACCTCTGGCGGACCCCCGACGCGCGGGCCGTCGCGGTCATCAGCATCGGCACCGGGGTCGTCGGCTGGGTCTTCCTCGCGCTGATGCCGCTGGTGGTGACCGACCGGCTCGGCGGCGACGCCTTCACCTTCGGCCTGCTCAGCACCGCCGTGGGGCTGGGCTCGGTGCCGCCGTCGATCGCGCTGGCGATCCGGAGCGGCCGGCTGGCGGGGGAGGCCCGGCTGTTCTACCTCTCGACCTTCGCCTGGGCGGCCGGGGTGGTCGTCTACGGCATCACGTCCTCGACGGCCGTCGCCTTCGTCGCGCTCGTCGTCGCCGGTGCCGGCAACGGGCTGCAGCAGGTGCTGATGCGCACCCTGCTCATCCGGCTGACCGACCCGGCCTTCCACGGCCGGGTGCTCGGCACGCTGATGCTCACCTGGGGCGCCAACGTCGTCGGCACGCTCGGGGGCGGGGTGCTCGCCGAGGCGGTCGGGGTGGGGCCGGTCATCGTGCTGTCGGGCGTGCTCATCGCCGCGGTGGCGGCTGCCGTGCTGGCGGCCCGCCCGTCGACCTGGCGCCTCTGATCGGGCCCTGCGCCACACCATCCGGGAGCGCCCTCCGCGACCCGGCGCTCCCGGATGGTGTGGTCGTGATGCAGGTCGATCGGGACGTTCTCGCGACCACCGGGTCCGGGAGAGCCCCGGCCCCTCGAACGCTCCCGGATCGGGTGGCGCGTGAGAGAGCCGCCGTCAGCCCGCCGGCAGCTCGATCCCCTGCTTGGGCGCGATGAAGATGCCGGTGGCCTCGGCCAGCGTCTGGCCGCGGAGCGAGCTGCGCCCGGTGACGACGACCTTGCGGCCGTCCCGGGACGACACCGCGGCCTCGTAGTCGATCCGCTCGTGCAGGGGCGTACGCGCGACCAGCCGGACGCTGAGCGTCCCCGTGAAGCCGGCCGTCCCGGAGGCGGCCTGCGCGACGCCCAGCAGGTCGTCGAAGGCGGAGATGACGTAGCCGCCGTGCACGGACCCGGGCGGCCCCTCGTACGCCTCGCCGTAGACGGCGTGGCCGAGCGTGCGATCCCCGTCGAACTCGAGCACCAGCGGCGCCGCCAGCGCGTTGCAGCGACCCGACAGCGGGCTGCGCTCGAACAGGCTCGCGTCGCCCCGGTTGCCGTAGACGCCGCCCTTGCCGCGGATGTCGGGCAGGGCGGCCAGAGCCTTGCGCGCCTCGCCGAGCCGGGCCTCCGCGTCGGCGAGGTCGTCCTCGTCGACGCTCTCCACGTCGAGGTAGAGCACGTCGGCGATCAGCGCCCGGACCTCGTCGGCCAGGGCGTGCTTGCGCAGCCGCCGAGGGCTCGGGTCCTCGTCGACCGGGAACCAGACGCGCTGGCTCACCTGGCGGCGATCAGGTCGCCGAGCCGCTCCAGCGAGCGCAGCGCGCCGCCCAGGCCGAGCTCGTCGACCTTGCCGGCCAGGAACCAGCGGTGCAGCGGGAAGGAGACGTCGACGCCGAGCCCGCCGTGCAGGTGCACCGCAGAGCTGGTCACGCGCTGCACGCCGTCGGCCGCCCAGAACGCCGCGATCGCGGTCTGCTCCCCGGCGGGCAGGCCCTCGTCGATGCGCCAGACCGCCTGCTGCATGGTCAGTCTCATCGCCTCGACGTCGATCCACATGTCGGCGACCCGGCAGGTGACGGCCTGGAACGCGGCCAGCGGCTTGCCGAACTGCTCGCGCGTCGAGACGTGGTGGGCCGCCAGCGACAGCGCCTGCTCCGCGACCCCCACCGCGTGCGCGCACTGCAGCAGCGTCGTCCGGACGAGCGCGGCCTCGAGCGCCTCCGCGCCGCGGGCGAGCTCGACGGCAGCCGCCCCGTCGAGCAGCACGGTCGCGTGCGGCTCCTGCGAGCTCACCAGCTCGTCCTCGAGCACGATGCCGGTGCCGGGCACGGCGAGCAGCAGCAGGAGCGGCGTGTCGTCGGCTGCCCGGGCCGACACGACCAGGTGTGACGCCTCGCGCGCCCACGGCACGGCCAGCCGGGCGCCGCTGAGCAGCCAGCCGTCGCCGTCGGCCACGGCTCGCACCGACGGCGCGAGCGGGTCGCCGACGCCGGACTCCGCGAGGGCGGGTACGACGATCGCCTCCGCGGCGACGGCGCTCCGGAGCAGGCCGGCGTGCCGGTCGCCGGTGGTGGCGGCGATCGTCTGCAGCGCAGCGAGCACGTGCACGGCAGGCACGCGGCCGGCAGCCCGGCCGGTCTCCTCGGCGACGACGCACGCCTCGGCCAGGCCCAGGCCGCCGCCGTCGACCTCCTCGGGCAGCGCCATGCCGAGCAGGCCGCTCTCGCCGAGCCGCGCCCAGAGCGCCTCGTCGAAGCCGGTCAGCCCGAGCTCGGCCGCGGTGCCGGTCGCGAGCAGGCGTGCGGCCAGACCGGCGATCTCGGTCTGCTCCTCGGTGGGGGTGAAGTCCATCGGACGTCCTCGTCTCGGCGTGCGGTCAGCGGGCGGTGCGGGGCAGGCCGAGGGCGGTCTGCGCGAGGATCTCGCGCTGCACCTCGTTGGAGCCGCCCCCGAAGGTGCGCACCGGCGCACCGCGGAAGGCCTTCTCGAGCACCCCGGCGAGCTCGGCGCCGGGAGACCCCTTGCGCACGAAGCCGGCGCGGCCGATGACCTCGAGCAGCAGCTTGTAGCACTCGATGTCGGTCTCGCTGCCGTAGACCTTGCCGCTGGAGGCGTCGGCGGGGGTGAGCTGGTCGGTCTCGAGCTTCCACGCCATCCGCCAGTTGAGGAGCTTCAGCGCCTCGAAGCGGGCGTAGACCCGCGCCAGCGTCGTGCGCACCCAGGGCACGTCGATCAACCTCGTGCCGTCGGCGGTCGTCTCCTGCGTCGCCCAGGTGCGCACCGCCTCGAAGAGCTCGAGTGAACGGCCGCCCATCGCGGCGAGCGCCACGCGCTCGTGGTTGAGCTGCGAGGTGATCAGGCGCCAGCCGGCGTCGACCTCGCCGACGACCATGTCGAGCGGGACGTGCACGTCCTCGTAGTAGGTCGCGGTCGTGACCTCGCCGCCGACGGTGGTGATCGGTGTGGCGGTGAAGCCCGGGTCCCTGGTGTCCACCAGCAGGATCGTGATGCCCTTGTGCTTGGCGACGTCAGGGTTCGTGCGGCAGGCGAGCCAGATGTAGTCGGCGCTGTCGCCCGCGGTCGTGTAGACCTTGTTGCCGTTGACGACGAGCTCCTCGCCGACCCGCTCGGCGCGGGTGCGCAGCGACGCGAGGTCGGTGCCGGAGCCGGGCTCGGTGTAGCCGATCGCGACGTCGAGGGTCCCGGCCAGGATCCGCGGCAGGAAGAAGTCCTTCTGCGCGTCGGTGCCGTGCCGCATCAGCGTCGGTCCGACGGTGTTCAGCGCGATCATGGGTACGGGAGCGCCGGCCCGGGTCGCCTCGTCGAAGAACACGAACTGCTCCAGGACCGAGCGTCCCTGGCCGCCGTACTCCGTCGGCCAGCCGATGCCGAGCCAGCCGTCGGCGCCCATCTTCTGGCGGATCTCGCGGACCGCGGGACCGCCGTTGCCCTCGCGGGCGATGGCGTCCTTGACCTCGGGGGTGAGCAGGCTGCCGAAGTAGCTGCGCAGCTGGTCCCGCAGCTCCTGCTGAGCCGGGGTGTAGTCGATCCGCACCGATCCTCCAGGACTAGAACGTGTTCCACTTAGGACTCTCCCGGTTCGCGCGCCGCGCGTCAACCGGGGTCAGAGCAGGGCGACGGCCAGCAGCGAGAGTCCGAGCAGCACCACCGTCGCGACGAGCTGCCAGCTCGCCGGCATCCGCTCGCGCACCGACGGCGGCAGCGTCGTGGGGTCGATCCCCTGCGCCACCAGGGTGTCACGGGCGACGTGGCAGCGGCCGCGCCAGAGCAGCGCGCTCGCGACCAGGATGGCCGGCAGGGTGCAGCGGAAGCCCAGTCCCAGGTCGCCGCGCAGCACCCCGTCGGCGGCGATCACCTGGTTCATGTCGGCGATCAGCCCCACCAGGGGAGGGAAGAGTGCGGCCAGCACGTTGCTGGACAGCTTGAGCAGCCCGAACGCCGTCCCCCGCAGCGCCGGCGGCACGACCTCCGAGGTGAGCACCGTCGTCGCCGGCAGCGAGCCGACGAGCAGGCCGACCGAGACGCCCTGCATCGGCAGC
>SCTD01000180.1 GCA_004299215.1 Frankiales bacterium
GTCGGATCCATCGTCAACAACGCCCTGGTCGGCGGCGGCGGGGAGACGAACACAGCCAACAACACGGCGTCCGCGACCACGGCGGTGACGGCGCGACCGGTCCCGGACCTGGAGCTGACGAAGCTCGGACCCGCCTCACGCACCACCGGCCAGACGGGGGACTACACCCTCGTCGTCGAGAACGTCGGCACCGCACCGGCGACCTCGCTCATCACCGTGACCGACACCCTGCCGGCGGGCGTCACCGTCGCCGGTCCGGTCACCAGCGGCGGCTTCACCTGCACCGTCGCGGCGAACGTCGTCACGTGCACCACCAACGACGACATCGCGGTCGGGGTGGCCAACGCCAAGACCATCACGCTGCCGGCGACGTTCTCGACGGTGGGCAACAAGGCGAACACCGCGACGGTGTCCGTGCCTGGGGACGCCAACGCCGTGAACGACACCTCGGTCTTCACCACCTCCGTGGTCGACCCGATCCTGCCGCCGCCGCCCACGCCTCTCGCCGCGGACCTCGCGGTGAAGAAGACGGGCCCCGCATCGGTCACGCCCGGCGGCACCGCCACCTGGGCGCTGACGGTCACCAACAAGGGCCCCGGCAACGCCAGCGGCTTCGCGGTGACCGACACCCTGCCGGCAGGCGTCACGCTGAGCTCGATCAACGGGGCGGACTTCACCTGCACTGCGGTGACCCTGACGTGCACCTTCACCAGCGTCCTGCTCCCGACGCAGACGGCTGTGGTGACGGTCGTCGGTGACGTGAGCAGCACCATCAGCGGCACCTCCATCGCCAACGTCGTCGTGGTCGGTCCGACCGACGCGACGCCCGCCGACAACACCGACACCCTGGTCAGCGCGATCGACCGGCCGGCGGCTCCGGCCGACCTGGTGATGGAGAAGGCCGGCCCGGCGGTGGCTGTGGCCGGTGAGCAGGTGACCTGGACGATCACGGTGACCAACGCGGGCGGTCAGGAAGCCACCGGCTTCACGGTCGGCGACCCGCTGGCCACCGGTGTCAGCCTGGTCAGCGGCGGCGGCGACGGGTGGTTCTGCACCACGAACCTGCCGCTCGCCTGCGTCTTCCCCGGCACCCTCGCGCCGGGTGAGACCGCCGCGCTCGAGGTGACCGGCCTCCTCGACGCCGACTACGACGCCACGTCGATCACCAACACGGCGAGCGTCCCGCTGGCGAACGACCCGACGCCGGAGAACAACAGCGACTCCGTGACCGTCCCCGTCGCCGTCCCGATCGAGGGCGGCGAGGAGGAGCCGGCCACCGGCTCGCCGAGCCCGAGCCCGAGCTCGAGCCCGCTGCCGGACCTGCCCTTCGTGCCCGAGGACGAGACGCCGGACGCGCTGCCCTTCACCGGCAGCTCGACCGACCAGCTGCTCGGCGTCGGAGCGCTGCTGTCGCTCCTGGGCCTGATGCTCATCGTGACCGGCCGCCGCCGGCGCACGGTCGGCTAGCCCCGCAGGCCACGGAGGTCGCGTCCCGATCAGGGACGCGGCCTCCGTCGTGCCTGACCGGGACGGAGGACTGCCACCTCGCGTTCAACCCGGGAGCACGCACGTGCACCTCAGCCTGAAGACCGGTCCGGAGCCTGCGAGAGCCGGCTCTGGAGCCCGAGGTGCACGTGCGTCCTCCCAGCCGAGAGGCCCGACCTGGCAGTCGAGCCTCCCGCGGCGGCCCGAGCGGCCCGACCTGGCCGTCGAGGCGCCCGCGCGGGTCAGTCGTCGGCGCCGGTGAGCGCCTCGAGCAGCCGCCGCAGGGAGTCCAGCCGGGCGGCCGTGGCGTGCCCGTCCGCGACCCAGCCGTCGAGGGCGCACCCCGGCGTGCCGGCGAGGTGGTCGCAGCCGGGCGGGCAGAACGCGGCGCCCTCGGCGAGGTCCGGGAACGCGGCCAGCACCCGCCCCACCGTGACCGCACCCAGCCCGAACGACCGGATGCCCGGCGTGTCGATCACCGTGCCGCCCCCGGGCAGCGCGAGGGCGATCGCGGAGGAGGACGTGTGCCGGCCCTTGCCCACCCCGGTCACCTCGCCGACCGCTCGCTGGGCGTCCGGGACGAGCTGGTTGACCAGGGTCGACTTGCCCACGCCGGACTGCCCGAACAGCACGCTCGTGCGGCCCGCCAGGCGCTGCCGGAGCTGCTCCACCCCCGAGCCGCGGCCGGTGACCAGCACCTCGACGCCCAGCGGCTCGTAGAGCGCCACCAGCTCGTCCGCCGCTGCGAGGTCGCTCTTGGTGAGGCAGAGCAGCGGGACCAGGCCGCCGTCGTACGCCGCGACCAGGCACCGGTCGATGAGCCGCGGGCGGGGCACCGGGTCCGCCAGCGAGGTCACCACCACCAGGACCTCGGCGTTGGCCACGACCGCCCGCTCGACAGGGTCGGTGTCGTCGGGCGTACGACGCAGCAGCGACGTGCGCGGCTCGATCCGGACGATGCGGGCCAGCGCGTCGGGCCCGCCCGACAGGTCCCCGACGGCGGCGACCCGGTCGCCGGTGACGACGGCGCGCCGGCCGAGCTCGCGGGCGCGTACGGCCGTCGCCAGCGTGCCGTCGGCGGCCCGCAGCCGGTAGCGGCCGCGGTCCACGCTCAGCACGTCGGCGGGCGCGGCGTCCTCGTGCGCGGGGCGCTGCCGCGTGCGCGGCCGGGAGCCGCGGCCGGGGCGGACCCGGACGTCGTCCTCGTCGAGCTCGCGCGGGCTCAGTCGGTGCCCTCCAGCATCCGCGTCCAGGAGCCGGCGAAGTCGGGCACCGTCTTGCGGGTGGTGGCCACGTTCTCGATCAGCACGCCGTCGACGGCCAGCCCCAGCACCGCCCACGCCATCGCGACCCGGTGGTCGTCGTAGCTCCCCATCACGCCGCCCGCCAGCGGCCGGGGGTGCACCTCGACGCCGTCGGGCAGCTCGCGGACGTCACCGCCGAGGGCGTTGAGCTCCTTGGCGAGCGCCGCCAGCCGGTCGGTCTCCTGCAGCCGGATGTGCGCGACCCCGGTGAAGCGGCTCGGTCCGTCGGCGAGCGCCGCCAGCGCTGTCAGCACGGTCGTGAGCTCGGGCGCGTCACGCAGGTCCGCCTCGATCCCGCGCAGGCCGTCGCCGGCGGAGACCGTGACGCTGTCATCGGTGCGCTCCACCCGGCCGCCCATCGCCGCGAGCAGGTCAGGCAGGACCGCGCCCGGCTGAGAGGTGCCTCGCGGCCAGCCCGGCACCGTCACGCTGCCGCCGGCCACGAGCGGCGCGGCCAGGTAGGCGGCGGCGGTGGAGAGGTCGGGCTCCACGACCGCGTCGCGCGGGAGCAGCCCCCCTGGGGCGACGGACCAGGTACCGGGTGTGCTGTCGTCCACGGTCGCCCCCGCGGCGCGCAGCGCCTCGACCGTCATCGCCAGGTGTGGCGCGCTCGGCAGCCGCCCGCCCTCATGACGGACGATCACCCCGGCGTCGAAGCGAGGGGCGGCAAGGAGCAGGCCGCTCACCAGCTGAGAGCTCTGGGAGGCGTCCAGCGCGACGGTTCCGCCGGGCAGCCGTCCGCCGCCCCGAACGACCAGGGGGAGGGCGTCGACGTTGTCGAGGTCGGCACCGAGCGCGCGCAGCGCGCGCAGCAGCGGACCCAGGGGGCGCTCGCGGACCCGGGGGTCGCCGTCGAAGGCGACCGCACCGACGGCGAGCGTCGCGACCGGCGGCAGGAAGCGCGCCACGGTGCCCGCGTTGCCGACGTCGATCCGACCCGAGCGGGGTTGCAGCGGGCCGGCGACCCCGTCGACCTGCCAGTCGCCCTCGAGGGTGCCGGTGACGTCGACACCGAGCCCACGAAGGGCCTCGGCCATCAGCTCGGTGTCACGCGAGAGA
>SCTD01000181.1 GCA_004299215.1 Frankiales bacterium
TGTCCTCGTACGCCCCCTCGACCCACGCCGCCTCGCGCTGCCGGCCCTCCTCGACGAACCCGACGGCGCGGTAGGCGCGCAGCCCCGCCTCGTTGGAGGCCAGCGTCTGCAGGTGGATCCGGTGCAGGTTCCGGGACCGGAAGCCGTACGCCAGCAGCACCCGCAGCACGTCCTTGCCGTAGCCCCTGCCCTGGTGCTCGGGCAGCAGCGCGAGGCCGACCTCGGCGTTGCGCGCGAGGTCGTCGACGTGGAAGAGCAGCGCCCGCCCGACCAGCCCGCCGTCGACGTCGACCGCGAACTGCGCGCTGGAGTCCTTCGACGGCTCGGCGTAGCGCGCCTTGTGCTCCTCGAGGGTGATCGGCCGCAGCGGGTCCGCGCTGGTCCGGGCCCACTTCAGCGGGTCCAGCTTGGCCCGCCACAGCGGCTCGACGTCGTCGGGCGTGAAGGGCCGCAGCACCACGCGCTCACCGGTCAGCACGGCCGGACCCTACTGCGGCGCGAGCACCTCGATCACCACGTGCGCGAGCCCGTCGAACCCGAGCAGCCGGGAGCCGGCGCGCGACAGGTCGAGGATGCGCGGCTCGATGTAGGGCCCGCGGTCGTTGACCAGGCAGGAGATCGCGCGGCCGTTCGCCGTCACCCGGATCACCGTGCCGAGCGGGAGGCTCTTGTGCGCGCAGGTGAGACGCTCCGGGTCGTACGGCGAGCCGCTGGCGGTCGGGCTGCCGACGAAGCCGGGGCCGTACCAGGAGGCGACGCCCGCCAGCACCTGACCGGTGGGCGCGTAGCCGCGGGGGTAGCCCGACCCGGCCGCCTCGACCAGCGCGACGAGCGGGGCCTCGGTGGCCTGCGCCCGCAGGCTGCGCCGGGTCTGCGCCGGGGTCAGGGCGCGGGTGACGGTGGCGGACGCGCTGTCGAGAGTGGCCCGGACGGCGGCGAGGGCGGCGGCTGCCGCGGCCTGCTGGGCGTCGTCCGCGGCCTGCTGCGCGAGAGCCTGCTCGGCGCGGGCCAGCAGCCTGCGCGCCCGGTCCTGGGCGTCGAGGGCCGTCATCGCCCTCTCCCGGAGGGCGGCCCGGTGCGCCTCGGCCTGCCGGCGCAGCGCCTCGGCGGAGGCGCTCTGCGCGGAGACGGCCTCGATCAGCTCGCGGTCGACCCGGACGGAGGCCTCCGCCCCGCGGGCCGCGATGCGGCGCAGCGCCGGGCTGCCCAGCCCGTCGACCCAGCTCATCGGGTCGGGCCTGCGGGAGATCCAGACCTGCCGGACCCGGGCGTCCAGGACGGCCTGCGCCTGGTCGTGCGCGTCCGCGAGCCGCTCCATCGCGACGCGCAGCCCGCCGTCGGCGGCCGCCGCCCGCTCGAGAGCGAGCCCGAGGGCGTCCGCGCGGGCCGTGGCCTCGGCCAGCTCGGCCTGGAGCGAGGCCAGGTCGGGGGCCGGTCCGGCGGAGGACCCGACCGCGGGGACGCCGAGCAGCGCCGCCACGAGGGCAGCGGTCACCGCGAGACGGCCGGAGGGACGCACCCCGGGGAGATCGGCGCCGCGACGGGCCGACTGGAGCGCCTCGCTAGGGTCGCGGCACGACGAGCGACCTGGAGGCGGCTGTGCGGATCGGTGTCCTGACCGGTGGGGGCGACTGCCCGGGGCTCAACGCGGTGATCCGGGCGGTCGTCCGGCGCGGCGTCGAGGTGCACGGGCACGAGTTCCTGGGCTTCCGCGACGGCTGGCGCGGGCCGCTCGAGAAGGTCACGATGCCGCTCGACGTGCGGGCGACCCGCGGCATCCTGCCCCGCGGCGGCACCATCCTGGGCAGCAGCCGCACCAACGTGATGAAGGTCGAGGACGGCGTCGAGAAGGTGCGGCGCAACCTCGAGGAGCTCGGCGTCGACGCGCTCGTCGCCATCGGCGGCGAGGACACCCTGGGCGTCGCGACCCAGCTGGCCGCCGCCGGCCTGAACGTCGTGGGCGTGCCCAAGACCATCGACAACGACCTCAACGCGACCGACTACACGTTCGGCTTCGACACCGCGGTGCAGATCGCCGTGGACGCGATCGACCGGCTGCACACCACGGCCGAGTCGCACCACCGGGCGCTCATCGTCGAGGTGATGGGCCGGCACGCCGGCTGGATCGCGCTGCACTCCGGCATGGCCGGCGGGGCCAACGTGATCCTCATCCCCGAGCGGCCGTTCGACATCGAGAAGGTCTGCGACTACGTCGAGGCGCGCTTCGCCCGGCAGTTCGCCCCGATCATCGTCGTGGCCGAGGGCGCGCAGCCCAAGGAGGGGACGATGGAGCTGCAGACCGGCGACCTCGACTCCTTCGGGCACGTCCGGCTCGGCGGCATCGGCCAGGTGCTGGAGCGCGAGATCCAGGCGCGCACCGGCTACGAGTCGCGGCAGACCGTCCTGGGACACGTGCAGCGCGGCGGGACCCCCACGGCGTACGACCGCGTCCTCGCCACCCGCTTCGGGCTGCACGCCGCCGACGCCGTGCACGAGGGCGACAGCGGGGTGATGGTCGCCCTGCGCGGGACCGACATCGTGCGGGTGCCGCTCGAGGAGGCGACCCGCGAGCTCAAGCTGGTCCCGGTGGAGCGCTACGACGAGGCCGAGGTCTTCTTCGGCTGATCCCCTGCGTCCTGCTGCACCCCGCGTGAGGTGCTCCTCTGAGCAGGACGCAAGGGGAGCGCGACCGCGGCTAGCCTTGATCGGGTGACCGCCACGCTCGACGACGCGACCGGCAACTCCGGCCTGGACCGCTGGCGCGACCTGCCCGCGCTGCAGCAGCCCTCCTGGCCGGACAAGGCCGCCCTCGCGTCCGTCTACGACACCCTCACCACGGTCCCGCCCCTGGTGCAGCCGGGGGAGTGCGACACCCTCCGCGAGCGGCTGGCCGCCGTGGCGCGCGGCGAGGCGTTCCTGCTGCAGGGCGGTGACTGCGCCGAGACCTTCGGCGCGAACACTGCGGACGGCATCCGCGGCAAGGTGCGCACCCTGCTGCAGATGGCCGTCGTGCTGACGTACGGCGCGAGCGTCCCCGTGGTGAAGGTCGGCCGGCTGGCGGGGCAGTACGCGAAGCCCCGCAGCAGCGACGTCGAGACCGCGACCGGCCTGCCGTCCTACCGCGGCGACGCCGTCAACGACCTGCACGGCGACCGGACGCCGGACCCGACCCGGATGATCCGCGCCTACGCCAACAGCGCCGCCACGATGAACTTCATGCGGGCGATGGCCACCGACGGCAGCGCCGACCTGGCCGCGGTGCACGACTGGAACACCGCGTTCGTGCGCGACAGCCCGGCCGGCGACCGGTACGAGGAGCTGGCCAAGGACATCGAGCGCGCGCTGGCGTTCATGCGCGCCTGCGGCCTCGACATCGAGGGCACCCCCCAGACGCACGGCGTCGAGCTCTACGCGAGCCACGAGGCGCTGCTGCTGGAGTACGAGCGGGCGCTGACGCGGCCGGACGGGCACGGCGTGCCGTACGACCTCTCGGCCCACATGGTCTGGATCGGCGAGCGCACCCGCGACCTGGACGGGGCGCACGTCGACTTCCTGTCCCGCCTGGCGAACCCGATCGGGGTGAAGCTCGGGCCGTCGGTCGACCCGAGCACCGCGGTCGCCCTGTGCGAGCGGCTCGACCCCGACGCGCTGCCCGGCCGGCTCACCCTCATCACGCGGATGGGAGCGGGCAGGGTGCGCGACGTGCTGCCGCCGATCGTCGAGGCGGTCGAGCGGGCGCGCGGCCCGCGATCGGTCGTGTGGGAGTGCGACCCGATGCACGGCAACACGACCGAGACGCCCAGCGGCTACAAGACGCGCCACTTCGACGACGTCATGGACGAGGTGCGCGGCTTCTTCGAGGTGCACGCCGAGCTCGGCTCGTGGGCCGGCGGCGTCCACGTCGAGCTCTCCGGGGACGACGTCACCGAGTGCCTCGGCGGCGCGCAGCAGCTCACCGACGCCGACCTGGCCGGCCGCTACGAGACCGCCTGCGACCCGCGCCTGAACACCAGCCAGGCGCTCGAGCTGGCCTTCCTCGTCGCCGAGATGCTGCAGGCCCGCCGGGACCGCTAGAACCCCGTTGATCATCCGCAG
>SCTD01000182.1 GCA_004299215.1 Frankiales bacterium
GTCCACGCCGTCCAAGTCGGCATCGGTGAGGGTGACGGTGCAGTCCTCGGCCGCCCCGCCGTTCACCGAGACCGTGACCACGCCGGTCGCGGTGGACAGGAGCTCCTCGGCCTTGGCGGTCAGCGCGGTGGTGGTGTCGCTGGCCGGGGTGTAGGCGTGCACGACGTTCGTGAACGTGGCACCACTGACGGACTGCTCGACGGAGCCGACGTTGATCCCAGCGTCGTCGATGGTGCTGGTGGCGGTGAAGGCCGAGCTGGAGGCGGCGACGAGGCCGGCGACCGCGACGGCGCCGAGGAGCTTGACGTTCTTGCGCATGTGGAATCCCTTGTCTGTTCGGTGGCCCGGCCGGCCCCCCGCTGGGGCCCCGTGGCTGTGCGTCCCCGGCTCGTACCGGGTGTGCCGTTGTCGTGACGACTGCTGCTTCGCCTGCGGCGATGCGGCGCTGAAGGGCCTCGGCCTCTTTTGATCACTAGGGCCCAGCTGTCAACTGGCAGGGGAGGTGGTTCCTCCTGACCAGTCCCGACGGCCCACGTGCTCCGCGTGGCCGCGATCCGTGTCGCCGTGCCTGCGCCCGATCGCCAGTGCCCGGCACGTAGCATCTCGCCCTGACGGGTGACCCCCTCGCATCCCGAGGGCACCGGTCCGTGCCGGCCCCCTCCCGGCGCGAGAGTGCGCATGGACCGGAAGAGCTCTCCCATCGACCAGCACCCCGTCTTCACGGCACTGCTCGCGTCCCCCACGACGGTGCTCGTGGCCGCCGACCTGGCCGGTGCCGTCACCGCCTGGTCCGTCGGCGCCGAGCGCGTCTACGGCTGGACCTCGGACGAGATCGTCGGTCAGCCCCTGACGATGCTCGTCCCGCCCGATCGCGTCGGCGAGCTGGCGCTTCGCGACCGCCTGCTGGCGGGCGAGGAGGTCCCGCCGCTCGAGACGGTCCTGCTGAACCGCGACGGTCACAGCGTCGACGTCGAGATGCACTGGATGGTGCTGCGCGACCTCGCGGGGCAGGCGATCGGCACCCTGGCCGTCCATCGCGACCTGCGTGCCGACCGACGGCTGCAGCAGGCCGTGCGCGAGCGCGACGAGGAGCTGCGCGCCCGCTTCGCCGAGTCGCCGGTGCCGCAGTCCAGGGTCGACCTCGAGGGCCGCATCCTCGAGACCAACGCCGCGCTGCGCGAGCTGCTCGGCCGGCCGGCGGAGGAGCTGGACGGAAGCAACGCGGTCGAGCTCTACACCCCCGAGGCGCGTCCCGCCGTCCGGGAGGCCCTCGCACGGCTCGTCTCCCAGGAGGTGACGTCGCTGGCGCAGGAGCACGACGTGCTGGGCCCTGACGGGGCGCGCGTCCGCACCGTCACCTCGGTGGCGCTGATGCACGACGGCGGCGGCCACCCCCAGCTCGCCGCGTCGGTCGTCGACGTCACCGCGCTGCGCGCGGCCGAGGAGCGGATCCGGGTGGAGGCGGCCCGGTACGAAGCGCTGCTGGAGTCGATGCCGGTCGTCGTGTTCACCTACGACCTCGACGGTCGCTGCACGTCCTCCCGCGGGCAGGCGCTGGCCGAGCTCGGGCTCGAGGAGAACGAGCTGGTGGGCGCCGACCTGCTCGAGATGTACGCCGCGATGCCCGACGTCGAGGCGGCCCTGCGCGCGCCGCTGAGGGGCGAGGCCGCCCAGGCGCACGGGACCGAAGCCGGCCGCGAGTGGCGGGGCGACTACCGGCCGCTGCGCGACGGGGACGGTGCGGTCGTCGGCGGCATCGGCATCGCCGTCGACGTCACCGACCTGGTGACGGCCGAGCGGGAGCGGCGGGCCAGCGAGGCGCGGCTCTCGTCGCTGCTCCAGTACGCCTCGGACGTCGCACTGGTCGTGGACCGGGACGGCCGCATCACCTACGTCAGCCCGTCGGTGACCGGCCACCTCGGCTACGACCCCGACCAGCTGCTCGGCCGCAGCGCGTGGGACTTCGACCACCCTGACGACAGGGGGGCCGTCGAGGCGGGGCTGCGCGAGATCGTCGGACGCCGCGGGGCGACGGCCCGCTTCGAGTGCCGGGTCCTGCACGCCGACGGCAGCTGGCGCTGGGCCGACCACGTGCTGACCGACCTGCTCGACGACCCTGCCGTGCAGGGCCTGGTCGTCAACGTGCGCGAGTCGACCGCGCGGCGCCGGGCCGAGGAGGAGCTCCGCCGGCTGGCCGTGCGCGACCCGCTCACCGGCCTCGCCAACCGCACCCTGCTGCTCGACCGGATCGGGCAGGCGCTCGTCGCCGGGCGCAGGTCGGGGGACGTGACCGGCCTCGTGGTGCTCGACGTGGTCGGGATGAGCGAGCTCAACGACGCGCTGGGACAGGAGGGCGGCGACCAGGTCCTGCGGGTGCTCGCCGCCCGGCTGGTCAGCGCGCTGCGCGACAGCGACAGCGCCGCCCGGGTCGGGGGCGACGAGTTCGCCGTGCTGGTCGACGACGTCGGCTCGGCGGAGGACCTGCGCGCGCTGGCCGCCTCGCTGGTCGAGGTCACCGACGAGCCGGTCGACATCGACGGCGCACCGGTGCCGGTCCGGCTGCAGGCCGGTTCCTCCGTGAGCCCGGCGGACGACGCCGGTGCGCTGCTGGCCGCGGCCGAGCAGGCCATCCCGCACGACGTGCGCTCCCGACGCGTGGTCGTCCGGTCGGCGACCAGCGAGGGCGAGCTCGCCCAGGCGCGCGAGGCAGCCGTGGAGCGCCTCCGCGCGGGCATCGGGTCCGGCGAGCTCGAGCTGCACTTCCAGCCCGTGGTGCGGCTCGACACCCAGGAGCCGATCGGTGCCGAGGCGCTGGTGCGCTGGCAGCACCCGGGCCGTGGCCTGCTGGGACCATCGGACTTCATCCCGCTGGCCGAGCAGTCCGGGCTGGTCGTCGAGCTCGGCGAGTGGGTGCTGCGCGCGGCCGTCGAGCGGATCGCCGCCTGGTACGCCGACGGCCGGGCCCTCGCGGTGGGGGTCAACCTCTCGCCCCGGCAGCTGGTGGGAGAGGCCTTCCCCGACCTGGTCCGCACCCTGCTGGCCCAGACCGGCGTACCACCCGAGCTGCTGATCCTCGAGGTGACCGAGAGCGCGCTGATGGACGACCCGGGGGCTCCGGGAGTGCTGCGGCTGCTGCGCCAGATGGGCGTACGCCTCGCGCTCGACGACTTCGGCACGGGCTACTCGTCGCTGACCTACCTCAAGAAGTTCCCGGTCGACGCGATCAAGATCGACCGCTCGTTCGTCAGCGGCCTGGGTCGGGACGCCGACGACGAGGCGATCGTGACCTCGGTGGTCAGCCTGGCTCGGGCCGTCGGCAAGACGGTGATCGCCGAGGGCGTGGAGACGGGGGAGCAGCTGGACGCGCTGCGCGCCCTGGGTGTCGACCAGGCGCAGGGCTTCCTCTGGTCCAGGGCCCTGCCGGCCGACGAGATCGAGCGGTGGCTCGACGCCAACCGCGCCGCACCCCTGCCGGCGCGCCGCCGGCGCCCGGCCCGCCTGGTCAGCCGAGCCGCGTCGTCCGGCGGAGCCGACGAGGAGCGCATCCTCGTGCTGCACGCCGAGGGGGCGTCGCTGCACACGATCGCCGCCGCCCTGAACGCCGAGGGGCGGAGGACCCCGGCCGGGCCGCGCTGGACGACCAAGACGGTCGCCCGGGTCGTCGCCGACCGGCTGGCCCCGCGGCTCGATCCCGGGGAGTGAGAGCCGCGTGTCGGACTCGAACCGACGACCTTCGCTTTACAAGAGCGGTGCTCTACCAGCTGAGCTAACGCGGCGGGACCTGCCTGCAGCCTAGAGCCGGGACCTCCTGCCCGGGCGCAACGGCCGGACCCGACGTACCGTCGGCGTGTGACGTCCGTCGCACCACCTCCGCGGAGCGTGCTGAGCCGTGACGAGCTGCGCGCCCGCCGGAGCGCGCTGTCCCGCACCTGGGCGCAGGTGCTGCGACGCGGGGACGAGGACCCGCGGCTGACGCTGCCGTCCCCGCGGGTCCTGGACAGCTGGCGCCGCTCCTCGGAGTGGGTGAGTCCGGACGTGGCGGCAGCGCCCGTCGACGGGACGGACGCCGCGGTGGACGCCTGGCGGCGCACGCCGATCGCCGCCGGGCTGCGCGTCGTCGAGGACGACGTGCGGCGCGCGGCCGACGACGGCGGGCTGGTCGCTGCGGTCACCGACGTCAGCGGCCGGATCGTGTGGACGCACGGCAGCCGGGTCATGCAGCGGCGCAGCGAGCGCGTCGGCTTCGTGCCCGGCGGCCGCTGGGACGAGGCGTCGGTCGGCACCAACGCGCTCGCCCTGGCGCTGCGCTCGGGCGAGCCCTCCACGGTCTACTCCGCGGAGCACTTCAGCCGCGCGGTGCACGGCTGGGTCTGCTACGCGGTGCCGCTCACCGACCCGAGGACCGGTCAGGTCTGCGGGGTGCTCGACCTGTCGACGACCTGGGACCGCGCGCACCCGCTGGCGATGACGACGGCCGGGGTCCTCGGCCGGATGGTGAGCGCCGCCGCGCGGGTCGAGCCGGAGCGCGGTCCGTCGCTGGAGCTCGGCCTGCTCGGCGCCCGCCGGGTGCGGATGGGCGGTGTCGACCTCGTCCTGCCGCAGCGGCAGCTCGAGATCCTCGCGCTGCTCGCGCTGCACCCGGGTGGGCTGTCGCTGGAGTCGCTGCACGCGCGGCTCTACGGCGACGCCCGGGTCAGCCCGGCGACCCTCAAGGCCGAGGTGTCGCACCTGCGCACCGCGCTGGCCGGCGCCGTGGGCTCGCGGCCGTACCGGCTGCTGGTCGAGGTCGACAGCGACGTCAACACCGCGCTGCGCGCGCTGGACTCCGGCGACGTCGCGACGGCGGTGCACGCGTACGCAGGCCCGCTGCTGCCGGGGTCGGAGTCCCCCGACCTGGCCGAGTGGCGGGAGTACGTCGAGGTCGCGCTGACGACGGCGGTCCTCACATGTCGTGACGTCGACGTGGTGCTCGCGCACGCGGACCGCCACCCCTACGACCTGCAGGTCCAGCAGCACCTGGTCGACGTGCTGCCGGTGGGCGACCCCCGGCTCGCCGGCGCCCGGGCGCGGCTGCACCGCGCGCTCGAGCCCTGACCTACCTCTGCCCAACCTCTCCGGCGCAGGGTGGCGGCACGCGCCGCTACTCCGCGGCCGCACCGCCTGAGAGGTGACCCCCATGGTCTTCGCGAACCCCGGAACCCCCGGCGCGCTCGTCGACTTCGACGCGCGCTACGACAACTACATCGGCGGCAAGTGGGTGCCGCCCGTGAAGGGCCAGTACTTCGAGGACGTCTCGCCGGTGAACGGCCTGCCGTTCTGCGAGGTGGCCCGCTCCACCGCCGAGGACGTCGAGCTCGCCCTGGACGCCGCGCACGCCGCCAAGGGCGCCTGGGGCAGGACGTCGCCGACCGAGCGCGCTGCCGTGCTGCTCGCCATCGCCGACCGCATCGAGCAGAACCTGGAGCAGCTGGCGATCGCCGAGACGTGGGACAACGGCAAGCCGGTCCGCGAGTGCTTGGCCGCCGACCTTCCGCTCGTCGTCGACCACTGGCGCTACTTCGCCGCCGCGATCCGGATGCAGGAGGGCTCCGCCGGCGAGCTCGACGGGGACACCGTCGCCTACCACTTCCACGAGCCGCTCGGCGTCGTCGCGCAGATCATCCCGTGGAACTTCCCGCTCCTCATGGCGACCTGGAAGCTCGCGCCCGCCCTGGCGGCCGGCAACTGCGTGGTGCTGAAGCCGGCCGAGCAGACGCCGGTCTCGATCCTGCTGCTGATGCAGCTCATCGGCGACCTGCTGCCCGAGGGCGTCGTCAACGTCGTCAACGGCTTCGGGGTCGAGGCGGGCAAGCCGCTCGCCAGCAGCGACCGGGTGGCCAAGGTCGCCTTCACCGGCGAGACCACGACCGGGCGGCTGATCATGCAGTACGCCTCCGAGAACCTGAACCCGGTCACCCTCGAGCTCGGCGGCAAGAGCCCGAACATCTTCTTCGCCGACGTGATGGCCGAGGACGACGCGTTCCTCGACAAGGCGGTCGAGGGCTTCGTGCTCTTCGCTCTCAACCAGGGCGAGGTCTGCACCTGCCCGTCGCGCGCGCTGATCCAGGAGTCGATCTACGAGCCGTTCATGGCCAGGGTGATGGAGCGCGTCAAGGCCATCAAGCAGGGCAACCCGCTCGACCCGGCCACGATGATCGGCGCGCAGGCCAGCAACGACCAGCTCGAGAAGATCCTGTCCTACTTCGACATCGGCCGGAAGGAGGGCGCCGAGGTCCTCGTCGGCGGCGAGCGCGCGACGGTCGAGGGGCTCGAAGGCGGCTACTACGTGCAGCCCACGGTCTTCAAGGGCAGCAACGACATGCGCGTCTTCCAGGAGGAGATCTTCGGTCCGGTCGTCTCGGTCACCACGTTCACCGACTACGACGACGCGATCGCGATCGCGAACGACACGCTCTACGGCCTCGGCGCCGGCGTGTGGACCCGCGACGGCAGCACCGCCTACCGCGCCGGTCGCGACATCCAGGCCGGTCGCGTCTGGACGAACTGCTACCACGCCTACCCGGCGGGCGCGGCGTTCGGCGGCTACAAGGCCTCCGGCATCGGCCGCGAGAACCACAAGATGATGCTCGACCACTACCAGCAGACCAAGAACCTGCTGGTCAGCTACGACCCGAACAAGCTCGGCTTCTTCTAGGCCGCCGTGCGCCTCGAACGCGTCACCGCGACAGCCGCCGCTCTGGAGCTGCTCGCCTCCCTGGAGGCAGAGCACGGTCCGCTGATGTTCCACCAGAGCGGCGGCTGCTGCGACGGCAGCAGCCCGATGTGCTTTCCCCGCAGCGAGTTCCGCGTGGGGAGCCGCGACGTGCACCTCGGCTGGGTCGCGGACACGCCCTTCTACATGAGCGGCCCTCAGTACGAGTACTGGAAGCACACCCACCTGACCGTGGACGTCGTGCCGGGGCGGGGGAGCGGCTTCTCCGTCGAGGCGCCGCGCGGGGTGCGCTTCCTGATCCGCTCCCGGCTGTACGACGAGGCGGAGTCCGCTCTGCTCGAGGCCGAGGGCGACCCGCCTCGCGGCGAGGCCGAGGTGCGGGCCAGCTAGTCGACCGCGGGCTGCGGCGCGTGCCGGCGGCACCAGGCCTCGACGTCGGCGACCGGCAGGGGCCTGCTGATCACGTAGCCCTGCGCGAAGCCGCAGCCGATGGCCGCGAGGTGCCTCAGGGTGTCCACGTCCTCGACGCCCTCGGCAACCGTGTCGAGGCCGAGAGTGCCTGCCAGGTCGACGATCCCGCGCACGATGCGGGTGTCGACCGGGTCGGCGAGCATGCCGGACACGAACGCCTTGTCGATCTTCAGCACGTCGACGGGGAGGTTCTTCAGGTAGCTGAGCGACGACATGCCGGTCCCGAAGTCGTCGATCGCCAGGCGGACGTCGAGGGAGTGCAGTGCGAGCAGCTGCCCCCTCGCCCGGGTGAGGTCGGCCATCAGGAAGCTCTCGGTGACCTCGAGCTCCAGCGCGGACGGCTCCAGCGCGTGCCGCTGGAGGCAGGCCG